>JBBSEE010000630.1:0-2305 GCA_038239995.1 Chloroflexia bacterium
CACCTGCCACAACCGCCCGTGCAGGGTGTTCCAAATCGCCTGCTGGTAGAAGGCAAGGTCGAAGCCGGGGCGGAAGGCGTTGAAGCGTAGCCCGCAGGCGGCGAACATCGCCCCGCCCGCCACCAGCATCAGCCCCGCCAGCAGCCACCCCGCCCGACGACCTAGCCATTCGGGGCGACTATCCTCAATCTGCGGTGGGGGCATCAACCTTTGGTCAACCCCCGTGCCGCCAGTTCCGCCGCCGCCTGCTCCGCGCGGTCGCTGACCTGCTGGACACCTACCCAATCCAGCAGTTCGGGCAGCCCCTCCTCGAAGCTGATGGCGGGGCGATAGCCGAGGGTTTGGCGTATCTTGCTGATGTCCGCATAGCAATGGCGAATGTCGCCCGCGCGGTAGCGGCCCGTAACTTGCGACTTGATCTGCAGCCCCAATCCCTCGGCTAGCTTCTCCGCCACCTCCGCAATCGTAAGTGGGCGGCCCGTGCCCACGTTGAACACCTCATAATTGGCGGCATCCTGCTCCATCGCCAGCATCAGCCCCTGCACGATGTCGCTGACATGAACGAAATCGCGGGTCTGCTGCCCATCCTCGTAGATAATCGGGGGATGATGATTGAGCAGCCGCGCGGCAAAGATAGCGGCCACCCCCGTATAGGGGTTGGACAAGGCTTGGCGGGTGCCGTAGGCGTTGAAGAAGCGGAGCGCGACGGTGGGGATGTTGTAGGCGCGGCCCACCGCGAGGCACATCTCCTCTTGGTCGCGCTTGCTCACCGCATACACCGAAGTGGGTTGCAGCGGCTTGTCCTCTTTGGTGGGGCGGGGGGTCAGGGTCGAATTGCAGTGGGGGCAACGCACCTCCCAATCGTGTTCCATTAGCTGGGCTTCGCTCCGCAACGCGGGGCTGACCGGCCCACAGTTGGCGCATAGGTAGCGGCCCTCACCGTAGATGGACATCGAGGAGGCGACAATCAGCTTCTCCACCTGATGCCGCTCGTTCGCCAGCAACTCTAGCAACACCGCGGTGCCCATCACGTTGGTGTCGGTGTAGCGCACGATTTCGTACATGGATTGGCCTACCCCTACCTCAGCGGCAAGGTGGAAGACCACATCCACCCCCTCAAGAGCATGGCGCATCGTGTCCTTGTCGCGCACATCACCGCGCATGAACTCGACCCCATGCGGCAGGTAGGCGGGACGAGCATCTTTGCCATGCACCTGCTCGACCATACTATCTAGCACCCGCACGCTAAAGTCGCGGTCAACCAAAGCATCTACCGTGTGGCTGCCGATGAACCCCGCCCCGCCCGTGACCAGTGCTTTCCTAGCCATAACTCTCCTTGTTAAAGATGAGCTAAAAGTACCATATGTTAAAGATGAAGCCAATCAGCCGTGGCCGCATCCCCCGAAAGTACCATACCCCGCTTTGTTATTATAACACACATCCGTGCTACTGACGATGGGACGCGCCTGAACTCAAATGGGGGATTGCGTGATGGGGCAAGACTAATGTATAATAGCTGGGCCGCGCGTTAAAGGTGCAACATGGTGGTACAAGAATTGATATAAGGGCTGGGGAGTGGTGAGGAGAGATGTCGTTAATGCTATGCCCCAACTGCCAGAGCGAGAACACGCCCGGCGCAAAGTTCTGCAACCAATGCGGCGCAAGACTATTCACCCCGTCGGAGGATGAGCGGCGGCAGGTGACGGTGCTATTTGCCGATATTGTCGGCTTCACCACCCTGACTGAGCAGCTTGAGCTTGAGCAACTCAGCCAATTGGTCAATTCCGCCTTCAAGCAGCTTGGCGAAGTGGTGCAGTCCTTCGATGGCACGGTGGACAAGTATATCGGCGACGCGATGATGGTGCTGTTCGGTGCCCCCACCACCCACGAAGATGACCCCAGCCGCGCCCTGCGTTGCGCCCTTGCGATGCTCGATGCGGTGCAGCAATTCAATGACCAGAACGGTGACACCCTCCCTTCCCCCCTTGCCTTGCATATCAGCGTGAATACTGGCCTCGTCGTCGCCGGACAGGTGGGGGCGACGGGCGAGTCGTACAGCGTGCTAGGCGATGCGGTCAACCTTGCCGCGCGGCTGGAGCGGATGACGGGCGACAACGAGATATTGGTGGGCGAATCCACCTACCTACAGGCACAATCTCAATTCAACTGGAAGCCAATGGGCGTAGCGGTGCTGAAGGGCAAATCCGCCCCAGTGCCGATTTACAAGTTGCTGGGGATAAGTGGTGGAGCAGCCGTCGGGCCGAAGCAGCGCGATGGGCGCGGCTTGCCGGGGCTGAACGCGCCG
>JBBSEE010000631.1:0-2300 GCA_038239995.1 Chloroflexia bacterium
CAGGGCGATGCCATAGAGCAGGAAGGCGGTAGCGAACGAACTGAGCATGAAATACTTCAGCCCCGCCTCCCGCGAACCACTGCGCCCGGTCACGAACCCGGCGAGAATGTAGAGGGCCAGCGACAGCAGTTCGAGGCCGAGGAAGATGACCATGAAGTGCCGCGCGGTTGCCAACAGTATCATCCCCAGCACCGCGGAGAGCAGCAGCGTGTAGTATTCGCCCGGTCGGGCCATGTCGGTACGTCGCAGGTAATCGGCGGATACGAGGATAGACAGTCCGCCGCCCGCCAACAGCACGAGGGTGAGGTAATAGGCAAAGCTGTCGCCGCCAATCATGCCATAGAATGCCCCCTGCGGCAGGTTCACCGGCCAGACCACCAGCAGCACCGTCCACCCCGCCGCCGCGAGGATACCCAGCAGCGACAAGGCCGCCAACATCCCCCGCCGCACCCCCGGCACGAGGTCAGCCAGCATCACTAGCAACGCCGTCCCCGCCACTATCAGCGACGGGGTCAGCGCGGCCCACTCGGTGGGACTTATTACGATGTTTATCTGGTCAGTGGTCATAATTTAGAATGTAGAAGGTAGAATCTAGAATCAAGTGATGAGTTTTGAGTTTTGAGTTTTGAGTCATAAACGTTGTAATGATGTAGTGATGTAGGGGCGGGTTGCACTCGCCCTACCGAAGCGCACCCACGCTCATCGCAACCGCTAACCATGACGTAGGGGCGCATCGCATCCGCCCTGCCCACTCAAACCTCAAACCTCAAACCTCAGAACGTGCCCGTAATCAGCCCCGGCGCGAGGCCGAGGATGATAAACAGCAGCACGAGGGGGAGCAGCAGGGCCAGTTCGCCGCCGCTCATATCCGCTGCGGGATGTTCGCGCTCCGCCCCGTGCATCACCCGCTGATAGAGGCGCACCATATACCACGCCGCAAGGATGACCCCCAGCACCGCGAGGGCGGCGTAGGCCGGTTGCGCCCGCCACGCCCCCAGCATAATCAAAAACTCGCCCGCAAAACTGCCCAACCCCGGCAGGCCGAGGGTGGCTAGGCTAATTAGCATGAACATGGTAGCGAACAATGGCCGCCGCTTACCCCAGCCGCCGAACGCGGTCAAGTTGCGGCTGCCCGCCCGCCGCTCCAGCATCGCGGCCATCAGGAACAGGGCGGCGATAATCAGCCCGTGATTGACCATCTGCAATATCGCCCCATTCTGCCCATCGCGGTTCGCACTGACCACGCCGAGGGCGATGAAGCTCATATGGCTGAGGCTGGCGTAGGCGGCGATGCGGGGCAATGAGTTGGCCGCCAAAGCCGCCATCGCCCCATATAGGATACCGGCGATTGCCACCCCCGCCAGCCATGGCTGCCACGTGGCTGCCGCCGCGGGGAACATCAGCACCCCATAGCGCAGCAGCACATACACGGCAGTCTTGGACATCACTCCCGCGACCAGTACCGTGACCGGCGCGGGTGACTCCGCATAGGTGTCGGGCAGCCAGCTATGCAGGGGGACGAGCGGTATCTTCACCGCCACGCCAATCACAATCGCGGCAAACAGCCAGCTTTGCACCCCAGCATCAAGGGCGGGCTTCTGCAGAGCGGACACATCGGCCAGCCACGCATCGGGGTTGAAGCCGCCACCACTCGCCGCCACCGCCGCGCCCAGCCCAATCAGCCCCGCCAGCATCACCAGCCCACCCCCCAGCGCATACAGCACGAAGCGCAACGCAATCGCGGGGCCACGCTCACGGGCGAACCGCGCTATCAGGAAGTAGGCGGGGACGAGCATCGCCTCCCAGAAGATGTAGAACAGGAACACGCTGTGGGCAAGGAACACCCCCAGCATCCCCGTCGCCAATGCCAGCAGCCCCGCATAGTACGAAGGCTGATGGTGCAGCGCGGCACTGTCCTGCTCCTTGTGCGGGCTATTGTTGTAGGCAGGGGCTAGCACCGCGATGAGCAGCAGCAGGCCGGTGAGCAACACCAGCCAGACGTTCAGGGCATCGGCCTGCAAGGCATAGCGCAGGCCGAACGCGGGTAGCCAATCTATTCCCCCGCCCAAGCTGAAGCCGCTCTCGCCATACAAGTCGTAGAGCAGCCCCACGCCGAGCAGTAGTTCGAGCAGCGCGGTGGCAATCGCCACCAGCCGGGCCGCCCGCCCCGCAAACAGGGCAATCATCGCCCCCAACAGTGGCACGAACAGCACAACGGATAGATACAGCAGCGGGTCAATGCCCAATACGCTCATTGTTCACCCCCGCTGTAGGGGCGTGATTTATCACGCCCAGCCGAC
>JBBSEE010000632.1:0-2299 GCA_038239995.1 Chloroflexia bacterium
AAGCAGACCGGCACGAGGTGGGGATGACCCGTCACGTCTACGGTCGCCAGCCGCGCCACCCTTGCCGCCGTGACCAGCCCTTGCCCCCGCTCATCCAGCCCGCTAGCCATTGCCTAGCTCCGGTATCACCGCGCTAGCGATGCGCCGCACCGTGTCCCAATGCTCGCGCTCCGGTAGGTCGAACACGAAATCGCTCACCCCCGCTGCCGCGTATTCGGCGACGAAGCGACGGAAGGTGTCCACATTTTCGAGGTTGTGGCCGCCCGCGGACACCTGCCAGCGAATCTCTAGCGGGTCGCGGCCTAGTGCCCGGCAATTGGCCTCCACCTCCGCCCCCTTCTGGCGGAATACGTCGGGGTTGCTGCCCTCGCCCATATCCCAGATGTCGGCGAAGCGGGCCACCACCTTGAGCATCTTTGGCCCAGTCGCGCCTATCACGATAGGGATGGGCTGGGCGGGCTTGGGGGCGAAGGGGGCATCATGAAGCTGGTAATATTGGCCCGCGAAGTTGCTGCGCCGCTGGTGGAACAGCATATCTATCACCTGCATCGCCTCGGCGAACCGCTCTACCCGCTCCTTCAAAGGGGGAAAGTAGATACCGTAAGCGTCGTGTTCACGCTCGAACCAGCCTGCCCCCACCCCGAAGTTCAGCCGCCCGCCGCTGATGATGTCCACCGTGACCGCCTGCTTTGCCAGTATCGCCGGGTGACGATAGGTGTTGCCGCTGACGAGGATGCCCAGCCGCACCCGACTGGTCTGCGCTGCCAACCCGCCCAGCAGCGTCCAGCCGTCCATGCACGGCCCCTCCGGACTGCCGTACAGGGGAGTGAAGTGGTCGAACACCCATGCCGAATCGAGGCCAATCTGGTCGGCCAGCGCGAAGCCGTCGCGCAAGAAGGTCCAGTCGCGCTGGTGTTGGGCAATCAGCACCCCGAAGCGCAAGGGATGACGATAAGTTGCCATGTAATCTCCTTTTAGGAAGGTAGAAGGTAGCATCTAGGCTCGGTTCGTAACGCTCCCCTCCCATCGGGAGGGGTTGGGGGTGGGTGTGCGTCGCACGTGTCACCAACGCGCGATACTCAAACCTCAAACCTCAAACCTCAAACCTGAGCTGCGGGATGACCTCGCGGCCATAGGCGGCGATAAACTCTTCCTGATTGCGGCCCACGTTGTGGATGTAGACTTCGCTGAAGCCGAGGTCAATGAAGTGCTGAATGTGGTCACGGTGTTCGCCGAGGTCGGGGGACATGAACACCCGCCCCACAAAGTTCTCCGCCCGCACCAGCTTCGCCATCGCCTCGAAATCTTCGGGGTTGCGAATGTCCTGCTTGGGGAAGTTCATCCCGCCATTGGGCCACTCGCGCACCGCTTGCTCGACCGCAGCCTCCTTGCTATCCGCCCAACTGACGTGCAGTTGCAGCACGCGCGGCATGGTGGCGGGGTCCTTGCCCGCCTCGCGGGCCCCCTTCTCGAACCGCTCGATGAGCATCTTAATCTTGTCGTCTGCCGCGCCCACCGTAATCATCCCATCGCAGGTGCGCCCGGTGCGCTCGGCGTTGACCGGCCCGCTGGTAGCGACATAGATAGGCGGCGGCGATGGGGGTAGGGTGTATAGCTTGGCCGACTCCAACTTGAAGTAGGTGCCGCTATATTTCACCACTTTGCCGCTGAACAGCTTGCGTATCACCTCGATGGCCTCGCCCAGCAGTTCGACCCGCGCGGGGGCTTCGGGCCAATATGTGCCCACGATATGCTCGTTGACCGCCTCGCCCGCGCCGAGGCCGAGGTAGAAGCGACCGGGGAACATTGACTCCAACGTGGCCGCTGCCTGCGCGATAATCGCGGGGTGGTAGCGATAGCCGGGCGGGGTCACGCCAGTGCCGAAGCGCAACTTCGTGGTGGCACCCAACGCCCCCATCCATGACCATACGTAGCCGCTCTGCCCCTGACTGGGCACCCAGGGATGAAAGTGGTCGGAGGCCATCACCGCCCCCCAGCCGTTCGCCTCGGCCTGCTGACAGTAGCGCAGCAGGTCGGTGGGGGTGAACTGCTCGAACATCGCCGCATATCCGATAACGCCCATCTGATTACGCTCCTTTTCCACGATAACCGTACTATCTCTCGCCCCGCCTATAGCTAGGCAACTCTCTATACGCTTGCATTATAGAGGCTAACTGCCATTGCGGTCAAGCAAGTTTTGAGTGGCAAAAAGCCCTCCCCCGCTGGGGAGGTTGGTGGGGGAGAACGGTGACGCGACGGGTCACAAAAAGCCTCCCCCAGCGGGGGAGGTTGGTGGGGG
>JBBSEE010000633.1:0-2286 GCA_038239995.1 Chloroflexia bacterium
CTCAGCCTTTCATCTCATCAATCTCGTCCACGTCCACCTGCTGGCGGGGGCGAAAGATAGAGATGATGATGGCGAGGCCGACCACCGCCTCTGCCGCGGCCACAGTCAGCACGAGGAAGGTGAATACCCCCCCGTCGGCGTTGTTCCATACGCGGGCGAAGGTGAGGAAGGCAAGGTTGACCCCATTGAGCATCAGCTCGATGGACATAAACATCACCAGTGGGTTGCGCCGCAGCAGCATCCCCGCCGCGCCAATCGCAAACAGCAGCGCGGATAGGGTCAGATAGAACTCAGTGCTGCCAATCATCGCTTCCCCCTCGGCAGGCGACCGCGCCTAATCTCTTCCAGAGTGTGCGAACCCAGCACCACCGCCCCGATGAGGGCGACCAGCAGCACGAACGAGGTTATCTCGAAGGGGAGCAGGAACTTCTGGAAGATGGCGCGGCCAAAGCCCTCCACCGTGCCGTCCTGTGCCCCACCATTGACGAACGGCTCCAGCAACCCACTGGCCGAGCCGAACAGCAGGATGAGCAGCAGCGCAGCGAGTACCGCGCTGACGCTGATGCCGAACCGCCGCTGCCAACGGCGGGGGTCTTGGCTGATGTGTTCGCCGCTAGGACTGAGCAGGGTGATGGCGAACAGAAACAGCACGATAATCGCCCCCGCGTATATCAGCACCTGCGCGGCGGCGAGGAACACCGCGTTGAGCAGCAGGAAACAGACCGCCAGCCCCAGCAAGTTGACGATGAGGAACAGCACCGAGTAGACCGCGTTGGGGCTAACCACCGTCCCCAACGCCGAGCCTAGCACGATGACACCGAGCAGCAGCAGCCCGCCAAACTCAATCACTGCGGCCTACCCTCCTTTGGCGGGGGTGGATGCACCATAGCCTGCGCGTCGGGGTTGACCGGCAGGTTGGCCTTACCCACTGCGGCGGCTGTGGTCCACGCCCCATCGAAGCATTGCTGCGCGTCGGGCAAGGGGAGGTCGGCGGCGGCTCCCAGCGGCGGGGCTGGCTCCCATGCCAGTACCGAGCCACGAGTCGCGCTGCCCAGCGGCTCTAGCAGCATCTCTTTGGTGAAGACCATAGATTGGCGGGTGCTGCCCACCAGTTCGGTGTCGCTCTCCAGCGTAACCGCCCCAGTGGGACAGGCTTGTTCGCACAGCCCGCAGAAGATACAGCGCAGCAGGTCAATCTCGTACTTCGCGGCGTAGCGTTCGCCGGGCGAAATGGGGTGGGCGGGGTCGTTCTCCGCCGCCTCGATGAAGATGGCGTTGGCGGGGCAGGCCGCCGAGCAGAGCAAGCAGCCGATGCACCGCTCCAAGCCGCCCTCGTAGCGGTGCAGCACGTGCCGCCCCCGCGTGCGCGGCGGACGGGGGCGATGCTGCTCCGGGTAGGAGATGGTGTCAGTTTTGCGGAACAGGTGGCTGAGGGTGATGCCCAGCCCCTTGACCGTATCAAATATACCGGCCATATGCTCTCTCCTCAACTCCCCCGGTGGGGGAGGAGTGATGATAACCTTGCCCAAATCACGATTGCCAGCGCGGTGGCGGCCACGTTCAGCACCGCAAGAGGCAGCAGCCGCGTCCAGCCGAAACGCATCAGTTTGTCATACCTCATGCGCGGCAAAGTGGCCCGCAGCCAAATGAACACGAACAGCAGCAAGATGACCTTGAGCATGAACCAGATGAACGGCGGCAGGAACGGCCCTTGCCAGCCGCCCAGAAACAGGGTGGTGGCAATCGCGGATACGGTAATCATGTTGATGTACTCGGCCATGAAGTACATGGTGAAACGCAATCCGCCGTATTCGGTATGATAACCGGCGACTAGCTCCTGCTCCGCCTCCGGCAGGTCGAAGGGGGCGCGATTGGTCTCCGCCACCCCCGCGATAAAGTAGATGACCGCGCCCACTATCTGCGGCACCACCAGCCACACGTTGCGCCCTTGCCAGTCCACAATGTCAATCGGACTGAGCGAGCCGGTAATCATTACCACGCCGAGGATGGCGAGGCTGAGGCTGAGTTCATAGCTAATCATCTGCGCCGACGAGCGGATGCTGCCCAGCAGTGCGTACTTGTTGCCGCTAGACCAGCCCCCCAGCACGATGCCGTATACCCCCAGCGACGTGACCGACAGGATGTAGAGCAGCCCGATGTTCACGTTCGCCAGCCATGGCTCCACCTTATCGCCGAATAGGTCGAACACCGGGCCGACGGGGATGAGCGCGAAGGAGAGGAAGCAGACCGCCGCGCTAATCGCGGGGGCAATCCAGTACACCGCGC
>JBBSEE010000634.1:0-2286 GCA_038239995.1 Chloroflexia bacterium
CTCAACCCCGAAGCCAACGCTAGTCTATCCAATAATCCCATTGACTTCATCTGGCGGGCCGTCACTGCCTCGGAGCCGGTCTATTACGACCTTGAGGTGGATGCTTGCGACAGCAACTTTGCCAACTGCAAGTATTTCGCTGGCGTAACCAAGACTACCAATACCGAAGCCCCCATCAAGCTGGGTAACTACGGCTGGTATCGCTAGCAAGTGACCGCCACCACCTCGAACGCGAGCGCGACCAGCGATTGGCGCAACTTCACCTACCAGCCGGGATGAGGGGATTTTAGATTGGCGATTTTAGATTTTGGATTGAGTTACGCAGTTGGGGCTGGATTATGCCGGTTGACGTAGGGGCGATGAGCCTCCGCCCTGTCCAACTGCGTAACTCCTATTTTGGATTTGGGACAGCTATCATTCTGCGACATTCAGTTGTTTACACCTTCTGCCCGATTGACACCCGCCCCGCGCATCGGCTATAATACCGCTGCGATGAACACACATCTACACAGCACCTCGAAGCACTGCTACTCCTCCAACTTGCACCTATCCCCTCAAGGGCCGCTGGAGGCTTAGGGCGGCTTTGCTATATCCCCGCGTATCGGCACCACCAGCGGCCAAACTCCCCGGATAATTTTAGATTTTAGATTTTGGATTTTAGATTGGGTCGGCTCGACTCGCTGTTGGGTCTATAGGCTCAACCCGGGCTTGCTAATGCTCACTCTAAATCCAAAATCTAAAATCTCCAATCTAAAATCAGGAGGCATTAGCATGACTGACACCGAGATTAAGCAGGAACAGAGCAAGATGGTGGAGGAGATTGCCGACATCGAGGACGACTTCTCCAAGTGGTACAACGACGTGGTGCTGCGGGCGCAACTGGCCGACTACTCGCCGGTGCGCGGCTGCATGGTGATACGGCCCTACGGCTACGGCCTGTGGGAGCATATGCGCGACCACCTCGACCGTCGTATCAAGGATAGTGGCTGTGAGAACGCCGCCTTCCCCCTGTTCATCCCCCTCAGCTTCTTGCAGAAGGAGGCGGAACACGTGGAGGGCTTCGCCCCGCAAGTCGCGCTAGTCACGCAGGCGGGGGGCGAGGAGCTAGCCGAGCCGCTGGTAGTGCGCCCCACCAGCGAGGCGATTATCTGCTATATGTACGCGCAGTGGGTGCAGAGTTGGCGCGATTTGCCCATCCTCATCAACCAATGGGGCAACGTGGTGCGTTGGGAGAAGGTCACGCGCCTATTCCTCCGCACCTCCGAGTTCCACTGGCAAGAGGGGCACACCTGCCACGCCACGCTGGACGAGGCCGAGCAGCGCACTATCCAGATGTTGCAGGTGTACAACGACTTCGCCCACAACGACCTCGCCATTCCAGTGGTGATGGGGCGTAAGAGCGAGAGCGAGAAGTTCGCTGGGGCGTTGCGTACCTACACCATCGAGGGACTGATGCAGGACGGCAAGGCCTTGCAGGCGGGCACATCGCACAACCTCGGCGACCACTTCGCCCAAGCCTTCAACATCCAGTTCCTGAACAAGAGCAACGTGCGCGAGTACGCCTACAGCACCAGTTGGGGCCTCAGCACCCGCATGGTGGGCGCGGTAATCATGACGCATGGCGACGCGAATGGCCTGATCCTGCCACCCAAAGTCGCGCCGGTGCAGGCCATCATCATCCCGATTTGGCGCAAAGAGGGCGAACGCGAGGCGGTGATGAGCGCGGTGGACGAGGTGTACACCAGCCTGAAGGCGGCAGGGGTGCGGGTCAAAGTTGACCACGACGAGGAGCATACGCCGGGCTGGAAGTACGCCGAGTACGAACTGCGCGGGGTGCCGCTCCGCCTCGAAATCGGGCCGAAGGATGTGCAGAACGGCACCGCCCGCGTGGTGCGTCGTGACGACCGCAGCAAGCAGGACATTGCGTTGGCCGAGCTTGCCACCGCCATCCCCGCCCTGCTCACCGAGTTCCAAGCCGCCCTGTACCAACGCGCCCTCGACCGCCGCGCCGCGGAAACCCGCACCGTTGCCAGCTACGACCAGTTCAAGCGGATTATCGCCGAGGATAAGGGGTTTATAGACTGCTGGTGGGACGGCAGCGAAGCGACCGAAGCGGCGATTAAGGCGGACACCAAGGCCACCATCCGCTGCATCCCCCTAGAGTGGCTGGATAGCCCCGAAGCTGACCGCGCGGGTGGCACGGCAGGGGCACCGCAGCCCGACATCTACTCCGGCCAGCCGGGGCGGTATCGGGTGCTGTATGCGCGAAGTTACTAGACCCTAAAC
>JBBSEE010000635.1:0-2286 GCA_038239995.1 Chloroflexia bacterium
GCAGTGGTACATCGACAATCGCAACGTTACGGCGCGGGATTTGTTCCGCGCCGCTCAGAAGGAGAGCAAATGACTATCAAAGATTACAAGGATTACAAGGAGATGATGTTGCCGGATACGGCGACCATCATCAACGACATCACCAGCACGGATTTGCTGGTGAAGGGCAACGCCCGCGAGTTGCTTTGGCAGCTTGTGGTGTTGGGGGAGCCTCTCTCCCAACAGGAGCGCGAGGGTATAATCACGGCGTATGCCCCATACGCCGGGTTCGATCCGATGACGCTGGTGCAAGTCCCACCGGCCCAAGAGGTGGGTGAGTTGCTGCGGTTGCTCGACCCCGCCTGCGACGCGGAGCGGGAGCGGTGGCTAATCGCCACTGCCTCAATGCTACTCAACGAGGGCAACACGGTCAAGCGTGTCGCCACCCGCCAACTCTCGGCGGCGGGGGCAGAGCGCATCATGTGCGATTATCTAGGCATGGGTAGCGCGGGCCTTGACCGTATCGGCAGTGACTGGGATGATGCTCATCCCAAGCGTGGACGCGGGCGGCCGCGTACCCAAACCCCCGCGAAACGCTAGAAGCGGGCTGGCAGGAG
Source organism: Chloroflexia bacterium (assembly GCA_038239995.1). GTDB lineage: Bacteria > Chloroflexota > Chloroflexia > QHBQ01 > QHBQ01 > QHBQ01. The sequence goes on from JBBSEE010000635.1 coordinate 597, forward strand.
ATATTGGAGCAGCTAGAGACACGCTCAGGGCCAGCAGTGGCTTAGAAATAACGCAGCGCAACAAGAGGATTAGCAACCCACCCCCACGGGATAGCGGGGGAGAAAGAGGAGAATAGCGATGATTATTCGCATGGAGTACGCTGTGTTGGGCGCAGCGCAGTATGCGCGGGCGAAGAAGTATCTGCCCGCCGACTCGCAGCTTCAGGGGTTGGATTACCAGCAGGCAATGGACTGGCAGCGGGGGCGGGCGGGGGATGAGACAGTGCATCACCACCCGCTTATGAGCGGGGAACTGCAACTCACCGTGTCGGCGGCCAGCATCACGCTGGGCCTGCAGCACGAAGATTTGGATGGAGACTGGTCGCCGGTCATGCCCGGCGAGCAGCACCTCACTGTTGCCTACGACATCGTAGGCGACGAAGGATGGGCCTCTGCCCAGTTCTCCCAGTTCTCCCCTGAAGAGGGGCGTTACTGGGAAGCAGTCGCCGCCCCCGCCACACCGGTCAAAAGGGGGAAGACGATGTTCCGCGTGTCGCACGCGCGGATGGCGGATTTTTACCTATCCCCCGAAGAATTTTTCGGGCTGGATTTCGAGCGGGTTGCCGTCACAAGCAGGGATAGCTACAACGCCGCCCTGCTTGTCGGCGTGGCAGGTTCGCCGACGGCTGTGGAGTTCAGCCACTCCGCCTCGTTCGACGGCCCTTCTTCTCATTTCGGGAGGGGCACCGCCCTACTGGAGGGCTACACCCCTAAAGGGGGCTGGGGCGTGGGGCATATGCCCCTGAGCGGGCTGCAAGACGATTTGCCCACGTACTTCATCTTTGATGGCTGGCTAGTAACGCCAGTCGTCGGGACGAGCGAGAAAAGCTCCCTTCCCCCCTCCATCGGAGCGGCATTGGCCGCCTCGCTCAACGCTCTAGCCGCAGAGTGGCAAGCGGCAAAATCCGACCCCACTTTGGGGCGCGGATTTGTTCGCCACCACCAAGCGGCTTTTCTGCTGGAATCCGTAGCGGCGGACATCCAGCATGATGTGGAGGAGGCGGCCTTCACCGCCTTTAAGCAGGAGGTGAAGGCGCAAATTGAGGAAAGTGGGGTGCTTGCCCCATTCTGTGACGTTCACCACGTCACGTCGTACTCCAACACCGTCCCCCTAGACGGCCCGCCCATTAGTACCAAGCTGAGCCGATACCTGATTCACCAGGTCATGGGCCTCGCGCCCAGCGACTTCGACCCCACCAGCATATTCAACCCCAGGCGTGGTGCGGCCAAGTCGAACAACCCTACCGACTATATGCGAGACTGGTTCATTGAGTTTTGCCTGAATTGGTCAGGGAGCTACACGGATGCTCCCGAATACGCGGCTATCATCGCCGCTGCCACGCGCAAGGGACGCGAATTGGCAACCCTCATGGTGGCAGAGGAGTTGGCTGCCGCCGCCGCTAGGCGGGATGAGACGATCGCCACGGTTGCATACAATGAGGCCTATTATGGCCTCCACCCTCAGTCGGCGGAAAACGCAGAGGGCGGCGGTCGTTACGAGAAAAGCTATTGCAGGGCAGTGAACTACCCCTATTATGAGGGGTTGGGAGAGTGGGACGGCATCGAGGGTATCGACGCGGCAAGAGCCGCGGCCCTCGCAAAGGTCGAGGCCGAGCAGTACGGCCACCCCGACCTCGCTGAGGCCGTGATA
>JBBSEE010000636.1:0-2285 GCA_038239995.1 Chloroflexia bacterium
GGGGGGGACGAACCCTTGCCCCGCGTTTATCTGCTCGGCGGCGTGATTATAGAGCCAATCGTCAATGATGGCGAAGTGGTGGCTAATCGGCATCAGCCAGATTGCCACCAGATAGGCGGCGAGGATGAGACCGAGGTTGCGCCAGTCCGCTCCCGGCCAGCGCGAGGGCGGGATGGGGGCCGCGCGGTTGGATGCGCTAACTTCGCTAATCCTATTACCCTCCTCCGCTAATCGCCCGCTAAGGCGCATCCCGCTGCAACACCAAGATGTAGCGGGTGGTGAAGCCGGTCAGCCGACTATAATAGGGATATTGCCGCACCAGATGATAGCCTCTCAGCGGGGTCGGAGACAAGGTATACTCGCGGTCAATCAGGCGATTGGGGGCGAACTCGCCCAGCCCCAGCGTACTCACATCCACGCGCCGCAGCGACTCCTCGTACAAATGGTAGCCGTTCCATGCGAAGCCCCCGTCCAGCTTATCGTAGTTCACCCCTTGGGCAATCACATCCTCATCAGCCTGCCAATGCACGGTGTAGTAATCGTAGGTATCGAGGTGGTCGGCCACTGCGTAAGTGCCCACCAACCCTACCAGCAACCCACACAGGGCCAGCTCCCGCCCCGACCATTCTTGTAGCGGGGGTAGTAGGGCGATGATGAGGAAGGGCAGCAGCGGCAGCAGATAGCGCACATAGATGACCTGATTGACCGCAAAAGTACCCAGCAGCAGAATGGTAGCAGTCAGATAGATAAAGTCCTTTAGCTCACGCTGGCGGCGGGGCAAAAAAGTATGCAGCCAAATCGCCAACCGCTCGCTCAACCCTGCCAGCAGCCACGCCACCAGTAGCGCCCCCAGCCACCAAATTGGGCTGCTATCCAGTTCGGGGGGGGCGTAATCGGCGGGCGGGATACTGGACGGCACGCTGGCCCCGCGTAGGGCGGGGTAGAATTGATAAGTGACGTAGGCAAGCACCACCAACCAAAAGATGCCCACCCACCAACGCGCCACCCGACTAAACAGCGGGATTGTGAGGCCCAGCAACGGTAGGTCGGCCAGCAGGCGCATACTCCGCCCCGTCAGTTCAAGGTCGAAGTTGGACAGCCACCCCTGCAATCCCCCCGCGGTGCAATAGCGGTCGCCAAAGGTGAGCGGGAAGCCGCTGCGCCACAAGGTGTAGCTGCCGAACACCAGCAAGGGGATGAGCAGGGTCGCCAGCAAGTTCCGCCAGTTCAGCCTGCGGTTATAGCCTAGCCAGATGAGGGCGGCAAGCGGCAAGGCGAGGCCAAATTGCCGGTCCAGAAAGGCCAGCGCGGAGCAGCCACTGCCCAGCCACAGCCACAAGTCGGATCGAGGTTTGAGGTTTGAGGTTTGAGGTTTGAGGTTTGAGGCTGATGCTGTAGAGGTGTGATCGATCACGCCTTCACCCCCAACTGCGCCGCTGCGACCGAGGCCGATGCAGTAGCACAAGCACCCGACTAGCAGCAGGGCCACGAAGGTGATGTCGGTCATGTAGCTGTAGCTATAGGTAACGTACAGGGGGTTGAGCGCAAGGGTAGCAGCCCCTAGTCCGCTGAGGTTGGCGCGGTAGCCCAGCCGTCGCAGCAATAGATAGAAGGCTAGCACCCCGATTAGGCTCATCACCATATTGGCCGCGGTAAGCACGGTAAAGCTGAGGCCAAATAGATAGGCGAAACCAGCCCCCCAGTAGACGTGGCTGACAAGGGTGGCGCAGGAGAAGTCGGGGGGACGGAAGCCCGCGCCGTTGACGATTTGTTCCGTCGAGCGGTACCAACTCCAATCATCAATGAAGGCGAAGTGGTGGTCAATCGGCATCAACCACATCACGATAAGGTAGGCGGCGAGGATGAGGCCGAGGTTGCGCCAGTCCGCCCGCCCCCAGTCGAGGGCGGAGGATACGGCGAGGGGATTAGATTCAGTAGCTTGCGCGGCCATGTCATCATTGTACTACGTGGCGGCGAGCGCGGCAAGCGTGCTTTCCCTAGTGGGACGGGCAATTCTTAGATTCTTTGGCCTAATTATGTCAAACCTATTGACAACATGACATAATTCTGCTATTATAGCTCCACACCGCCATAATCTGTCAAAATTGCCCCAGATTGACAAGCAACGGCAATTCATCGGCATCAGCAGGCGGGTTGCCGCTATTATAGCACATAAAGGAATCTGGCATGACTTCGATTAGCAAATATGGCGAGCTGGAGTTCGGCGACAACTCCGAGATGTTCAACTTCTATGGTCTGTTCGAGCAGCCCTTCCATACCGGCAC
>JBBSEE010000637.1:0-2284 GCA_038239995.1 Chloroflexia bacterium
CTGGACCGCCGCCCCCACAACTTGCCCACCCCGCCCACCGCCCTGCTGGGCCGCGACCATGAGCTTGCCAACCTGCTCACCTTGCTGCGCCGCCCCGATATTCACCTCGTGACCCTCACCGGGCCGGGCGGCAGTGGCAAGACCCGCCTCAGCCTGCAAGCCGCTGCCGACCTGCTCGATGAGCTAACCGATGGGGTCTACTTTGTCCCTCTTGCCCCCATCACCGACCCCGCGCTGGTGCCAACCGCGATTGCCCAAACCCTCGGCCTGAAGGATAACCCCGACCAGAGTGTGGCCGAGCAACTGAAGTTGCACCTGCGCGAACAGCAGATGCTGCTGGTGTTGGATAACTTCGAGCAGGTAATCGCGGCGGGCGCATTCGTCACCGACCTATTGGCCGCCACCCCGCGTGTGAAGGTGCTAGTCAGCAGCCGCGCCGCGCTGCGGGTGTATGGCGAACAGGAGTATCTGGTACCACCTCTCGCCCTACCCGACCTAACCCAACTACCCAGCTTTGACTCGCTGTCTGAATACCCTGCCATCGTGCTGTTCATCCAGCGGGCGCAGGCAGTGAAACCCGACTTCGTGATTAACGAGGCTAATGCGCGGGCGGTGGCGGAGATATGCGCTAGGCTGGACGGTCTGCCCCTTGCGATTGAGCTAGCCGCCGCGCGAGTCAAGCTGCTCACCCCCCCGCAGATGGTGGAGCGGTTGGGCAGCCGCTTGCGCCTGCTGATAGGGGGGGCGCGAGACCTGCCTGCCCGCCAGCAGACCTTGCGCGGGGCGATAAATTGGAGCTATGACCTGTTGAGCGACGATGAACGTACCATCTTCAACCGGCTGGGCGTGTTCGTGGGCGGTTGCACCCTAGAGGCGGCAGCGGCAGTCTGCGCCCCTACACCTGACCCTCTCCCCGCATCTACAACCCATACTCTATCAACCGCAATCGCCGACCTGCTCACCTCGCTGGCGGACAAGAGCCTACTCCGCCCCACCGTGACCACCGATGAAACCCGCTTGGTAATGCTGGAGACCATCCGCGAGTATGCGCTGGAGCGGCTGGCGCAGGATGACGATGAGCCAGCCGCACGTCAACGCCATGCTGCATACTATCAGGGATTTTGTGAGCAGGCCCGCGTAGGCTTGGACGGGAGCGAACTGGCGACATGGCTACCGCGTTTGGAGGCGGAACACGATAACATTCGCGCTGCGCTCAGTTGGTCGCTGGAATACGAGGTCGAGTATGCGCTGCGAATATGTGGTTCGCTGTGGCGATTCTGGGTGATACGTGGCTACCTCACTGAAGGCCGCCGCTGGCTGACGCAGGCTCTGGCGGTCAGCGATGCGGCAGCCCCTTACTGGCGGGCCAAAGTCTATGGGGTGGCTGGTATCCTTGCTGTCAATCAAGGCGATACTGCCCATGCCCGCACCATGTTCGAGCGCAGCCTAGCGATGCGGCGCGAACTGGGTGACAAGCCCGGTATCGCCAATGTGCTGAACAATCTGGGGGCGCTTGCTTATTACGCCGATGATTACCCTACCGCCAGCGAACTGTACAGCGAGAGTCTGGCCCTGATGCGCGAGTTGGTGGATAAGCCGGGTATCTCCCGCGCCCTTACCAACCTCGGTATGGTCTATTATCACCAAGATGATGCTGATACCGCCTATCAGTTGCTGGCCGAAAGCGTGACCCTCGACCGCGAGTTGGGCAATCAGTACGACCTCGCTTCCTCTTTGCAGGATATAGGGCTGGTATGCTTCAAGCGGGGTGACTACGCCGCCGCCGAAGCTGCCTTCCGCGAGAGCTTGTTGAGGAATCACGAGATTGGCGACCGCCAGACGGTGGCCGGGTTGTTGGAGAACTTTGCCACCCTTGCGGTGATGGCCAAGGATTGGGTAAAGGCGGCGCGGCTGCTGGCGGCGGCGACCGCGCAGCGCGAAGATGTAGATGCTCCCCCCACTGGCGACGATGTAGCGGCCACCGCTAACGATATGGACATCGTGCGTAGTCGGCTAGGTGAAGCCGCCTTCGCCCAAGCATGGGCCGAGGGGCGAGCGATGCCATACGCGCAGGTGGTAGAGTACGCGCTGGAGAATTAGACTTCGGCGACGGTGAACAGCACCCGCAGCCGGACTTGATTCTAGATTCTACCTTCTTCATTCTTAATCCCCCACGCAGGGTCAGCACGCTCACCTCTGGGCGCGAGTTTAGCCGATGGGGGATGCTGCTCATCCCGATGCCGCGATTGATGTATAGCTGCATTCCGTTCACCTTGTACCAGCC
>JBBSEE010000638.1:0-2269 GCA_038239995.1 Chloroflexia bacterium
AAGAGCGTTGTCGCAAATATCCTACAAGCTTAGTCAGCGTTTTGCTTTAGCCTGCGACACGTCCGCTGACGAACTGGCTGCAGGCAGGCTACCTGGTCTTAGTCAAGGCTTAGGCTGCACTCGGCCTTGAAGCACCCCGAACTTGATTACGCTGGCTGCAACCCGTCGGGGCAGGATTGCAGCGCAACGTCGCTACTTAAGCAGCGAGGGCGACTTGGTTATAGTTGCCGTTTGTGTTTTTGCCCAAGTTTAACGAGTATCAGGCTCCTCGGCTTGCAATCTACTAACGTCACCCCCTGTCGAAACCGGGCATCCCCATGTGTTCGGGCTGGGTGTGTTGCCAGTAACCGTATTATACCATATTTGGATGATTCGTGCCAATTTGCGGAGCGTTAGAATTGGGCAATGCTTATCCTGCTTTAGCTGTATCTATCGCCGCGGCGATGGCGGCAAGCTCATCCTCTGCCCCGGCTAGCTGGTCAAGGCCAGCGGTTTGGACGAACCCCAAATCTTGCTCATCTTGGCGGGGGTCGTTGTTATCGTAGAGGATACTCAATGCGTAGGCGTGTAGGTCGTCCAGATAGCGGTGATAGTTGTAGAAGGCAAGCTGGTCAATATCAATTTGCCGCACCCCGCCCGCCTGCCAGTAAACCTTGAGGAACGCGGCGAAGTGGCGGCCCGTGAACGCCTGTAGGTCATGCTCGGCGGGGGCAAGCATCACATTCTCCCAATCGAGCATATGGGCCGCCCCTTGCGCGTCCACCATCAAGTTAAGCCCGTGTATGTCGGTGTGGCAGAGTACCAGTTGGGGGTGCTTGCTGGTCACAATATCATACAGGTCACGTAGGTGGGCGAAGTGTCCCGCTAGGGTGGCGCGGTGGGGAAGGAGCAAATCACGCAGTTGCTGATGGCTAGGGCGACTGTGCGAACCCACCTCCGCCAACGCTGCCAGCCCCCGCTCTAGGGCGGGTATCAAAGAGAGGTCGAAGGCGGAGGTTGACGGCGGGGGGGCGTGCAAGTGCGCGGTGGCAAGGTGCAGGGCGGCTACATCGCGGGCCAGTTGGTCGCGCACCGGCGGCGGCCATTGGTCGGTATCAAAGGGTAGGGTATCGCCCGCGATGTAGGGAAAGAGGATGAGCGGCATCCCCGCAAACTCGCTGCGGAGCCACCCATCAGTGGTGGGCAAGGGCGCGACCACACTGGTGAGCAAATCGCGCTGGTACAGTTCCGCATTGACCGCAAGATAGATGTCGAGATTATCGCGCATCGTCAACGCCTGTCGGCTGTTGGGCATCAGCTTGGCGAAGTAGCGGCTGCCGTCGGCACAATCCACCACATAGGCGAGGCTCAATTCCCCTTTGGGGATGAAGGTGAGGGCGACGACGTTCAGGCCATAAGCGGCATCAAGTTGGGCCATCAGCGCATCATGATTGATGGTGGGTTCGATTTTCATGGGTCAATTATATCAAACTCCGCAACGCCACCACACCCCCCACCAGTATTATCACCCCCGACACGCGGTTGACCCAGCGCAGCCAGCGGGCATCGAAGCGGGCGCGGAGCAGGCTGGTCGCCCCGCTGAGGGTGAACCACCATGTGGCCGAGCCGAGGAATACCCCTAGCACCAGCAGGCTGGCCGAGGCGTAGTCGCGGTCGGTACTGGCAATCCCCAACCCCGCGAACAGGGCGGCGAAGCTGAGGATGGTGAGTGGGTTGGTGATGGTGAGCAGCAGCGAGGATAGGTACGCCCCCGACAAACCCGCCCCTCCCTCCTTAGCCGCTTCATCGGCGGGCCGTGACAGCATGGTGGTGAGACCGAGGTAGCAGAGGAACAGCCCGCCTATCAGCCGCGTCCAGCCACTGATGCCGGTCAGCAATGCCGCCACCGAGGTGAGGCCGAAACCGGCGATGCTGGCGTACAGTGTGTCCGCGGTGGCAGTGCCGAGGCCGGTGGCGAAACCGTATCCCCGCCCCCGCGCCAGCGTGCGCCGAATCACCAGCACCCCTATCGGCCCCACCGGCGCAGCCACTGCCAAGCCCAGCGCAATTCCCTTGAACAAGAACCCGATGTCCATGTGCGTTCATCCTTTCCGTGATGTATCTCCCCTCCCACCGGGAGGGGTAGGGGTGGGCTAACTCCCCTCCCAGTAGGAGAGGTATGCGGTGGGGGCGTGCCGCTCGACGCGCCCCACTCCATTGGCATCAAGCTAAGGACTGATGGCAAGGAGCTTCGGGGGTCTGGGGGTAAGCCCCCAGCTGGTGAAGGTAG
>JBBSEE010000639.1:0-2258 GCA_038239995.1 Chloroflexia bacterium
GGCGACAACAGCCGCGAGGCTAACCTGCGGAAAGCGGTGCGGATCGCCGCCCAAGTGCCCACCCTCGTGGCCGCCTATGACCGCCTCGGCAAGGGCAAGCAGCCGATTGCTCCCCGCAAGGACTTGAACGCCGCCTCCAACTTCCTCTATATGCTGGAAGGTGAAGCACCCAACCAGCTTCGCGCTAAGGTGATGGATGCTGCCTTCGTCCTCCACGCCGACCATGAACTGAACGCTTCCACCTTCGCCTGCCGCGTGACCGTCTCCACCTTGTCCGACCTGCACTCCGCGATTGTCACCGCGATTGGCACCCTTAAAGGGCCGCTGCATGGCGGGGCCAATCAAGAGGTGATGAAGATGCTGGAAGCGATTGGCGACCCCGACAAGGCCGACGAGTGGGTGACGAACGCGCTGGCCGGTAAGGGCGCACGGGTGATGGGCTTCGGCCACCGCGTCTACAAGCACGGCGACCCTCGCGCCTTCATCCTGAAGAAGATGTCGCAGGATTTGGGCGAACAGACTGGCGACACCCGCTGGTACAACATCAGCGCACAGGTGGAGCAGGCGATGGCGGACAAGAAGGGCATCTACCCCAACGTGGACTTCTACTCGGCCAGCACCTACCACAACCTTGGCGTTGACACTTCACTGTTCATCCCCATCTTTGCGTGCAGCCGGGTGGTGGGTTGGATTGCCCATGCGCTGGAACAATACGCCGACAACCGCATCATCCGCCCCCGCGCCGAATGGATTGGCCTCACCGACCAGCATTATGTGCCTATGACACAGCGCAGCTAGAGTGATGCGGGATGCGGGATGAGTGGTGAATAGTAGTAAGCCCCCAGCGGGGGTTTGGGGGAGAAATGGTGACTAACTTTTGGCTCGTCAGAGGCGAAAAGCAGCCAACGGATGCGTAAAAACGAATAAACGAATGGGGCACCGTAGGGGCGCAGATTGATTGCGCCCACGTGCCCCACATCTACGCCCATCGTCACCATGCCGCTGGCCCCCATATCGTTGCCCGCTGGTCCGCTTTCGCGTCCGCTGGCCGACCCCCCCCGTACACCAACGCTTATCGGAACAACCAACCATGACGTAGGGGCGATGAGCCTCCGCCCCACCGCAGCGCATCTACGCTCACCAAACCCCGACCGCATCGGCGATAACCGTTCGCGCGACCCGCACCCACCCCCTGCCCCTCCCGGTGGGAGGGGAGTCGCCCACTATGCCTCGTCACTGCTTGCCGAGGTCGAGCAAGGCCTTCAGTTGGTCGTCAATGTTCTTCACATCGAACTTATCGTATTCGGCCACCGCGTCGCGCAGTTGTTGGACGGACAGCTTAGTGTCATCAATTTGGGCGCGTTCGGCCTGCGCTTGGTCTAGCGCAGTCATCGTTTGTTTGATTTCGCTGGCAGCGGTCACTACGTAGCACTTCATCTGGCTGCCGCAAGTGGTGGCTTTGACCACCTTCTGCATCCCCGTGGTGAGGGCGTTGCCCGCCGTACTCATCGCCGTCGCCATGTTCAGCAGGTGGGGGAACGCGCCGAGGTCGGAGCCATACTTCGGCACCCAGCTAAGGTAGGACAGCACCGGGGTAACGTATTGCAACTCGTTCTTGGCCGCGTCGAACTCCTTCGCCCCATCGGTGAAGGCTTTGCTGGCATTGTCGTAATCGGTTTGGGTCAGGGAACTGAGCGAGGTGGTGGTCAGCTTGTCCTTGACCGCGTTGATACCATCGGTACTGAGCTTGACCCCACTTTGCAGATGTGGGTAGGCGCGATTGAGGGCGGAATAGGCGTAATAGCCGTACACGCCGAGCGCGAGTAGCAGGATGAATAGCAGGCCAAACCAGAATCCGCAGCCCAGCGCACAGCCCCGTCGTTTCGGCGCAACCGGCTGATTGCTGCCATAGTAGTAACTCATTTAGCCCTCCCAGTTTTGAGATAGTCGTTCAGCTTATCGCGCTCCACCTTGCGCGTATCGTTCAACTCGTTGACCTTGTCGTAGCGGTTCACCCCGCGGTCCCACAGGTCGGTATTGTCGTGTTCCGCCCCCTGTCTCAGGTCGCTGACATAGGCGCGTTGCTCTTGCAGATAGGCAAGGGTGGCCTCGTGCAAGGCTTGAGCGCGGGGCGGCGGAGTGGTTGCTTGCAGGGTAGCGGTGGCTTGGTCCAACGCGCTGACTAGCGCATCGCTGACGGGGATAACCTCACTGATATGCTTGCGATAGTCCACGATGTCCTCAAGCGGCTTGACCAC
>JBBSEE010000640.1:0-2253 GCA_038239995.1 Chloroflexia bacterium
AGGAACAGGAAGATGAGCCAGATGACAATGGCGAACACCAACAGACCGATAATCAGGTCCCACGTGCTGCCGCTGCTCTTGCTCGGTGGGGTCGGGCTGGTGGGGTTGCTGCTGCTACTGGTGGGGGCACTGCTGCCGCTGGCGGTGGCGAAGATGGGGCTAGCGGGGACTTGGCTGTTGCCCACCCCCAGCGTTCCCTTCAGGCTGCCAAATATCGAGGCAATCGCCCCGATATAGCTAGGCCCCCCGCCCATGTGAAAATCTTCGAGGCTCGCCTTGAGCGCGTTGTCGAGGTCGCTCGGTATCAGCCCCGCCTTCGCCCCCGCGGCCAGCACCCGATAGCTGTCATCGTTCGCGCTATCCTTGTAGGTGGAGATGCCCAGCACCACGTTGTTGTCGGTCACATAGTTGGCGACTTTGGTTTGGAAGTCGGCGAGGCTGCCGCGATACTGATTGGTGATGTAGATGAGCGCGGGGATGGGCAGATAGTTGTCGGTCAGGTTGTGGATGCTGCGGATGTCCGCGTCGCCTAGCACCCCACCCTCGTTGATGATGTTCACGTTGCCGTTGTTGGCGGCGGGGGTAAGGTCGCCGCTCACCACTGGGCCACCGCTGGTGTTCTTGGCGATATAGTCAATCGCCGCGTTGACTGCTTGAAGGTATTGCGGCCCGCTGCTGGCCCGCAGGTAGGTATCCATTGCGTCCTGCGCCCCGTTCAGCAAGTCCGCGCTGATGCCCGACTTCGGCCCTGCCCCCAGCAACCGATAGCGGTTGTTCACGCTGCTATCCTTGTAGGTGGAGATGCCGATGACGAGGTTGTTCTCGGTCACGAATTGGGCAATCTTGCGGCTGAAGTCTATCTTCTCGCCGCGATACTTGTTGGTGATGAACAGCACGAAGGGGACGTGTAGCTTGGCCGCGTTGGTCCCGATAGCGGTCACATCGCCGTCGCTGAGGACATTGCCTTCGTTAGTGATGCTGATGTCGCCGCTCTGGGCAAGGCTGGTCGCCGCCCCGCTGGATAGCAGGGCGAGGATGAGCAGGGCGAGTAGGGTGATACGCTTCATCGCTTAATCCTTGTGGGGCTAAGTTTGCATCCGCGCGGTGGCTTTGTCCTGATTGGAGCCGCCGCTGTTGCTGCCCGACCAGTTGGCGTTGAATATCTGCTGCGCTTGGTCAATCTCGCCTTTGGCACTCTGCAACGCCGCTTCCACATCGCTGAGGTCGTGGTCAATCCTGCCATACTGGAAGGCGAGGGCGAAGAAGCCGGGACTCTTCAGCTTGGATAGCTGGTCGTTGGCCTCACTGAGCAGCTTGTTGCCGGGGTTGAGGTGGGCACTAACCTGTTCGTAGGCATGGGCGTTCTGCAACTTGAGGAAGTCGAGGTTGCCGCCCATTTGCACCACTTGGGCACTGAGGTCGCTGGATAGCTTCTTTGCCCCGTTCAGGCGCATCGCCCAGCGTGCGTTCAGCCCGCTGATGGTCAGGAAGGCGACCACGAGGATGACGATGACCACAATCGCCGCAATGGTGATGGTGCCGTTGCGTTGGCCGCTGTCGTTGCCCAGCATCTTGTCCTGCAAGGCGGTGGCGAAGGCGATAGTGCCGTCCACCACGTTGGCGGTAAAGGCGGTGCGTTGCGCGTTGAAGATGCTGGTAATGTCGCCGTTGCTCAGTTTGTCGGTCTTCGCCCCCGACCCGCCGCGTATGTCGGTGACCACGAGGATGCCATTGCCGAGATTCATCTGGTCATGGAGATATGCGGCGTACTGGGTGGGGTCGGTAAAGCGCGGTTTATCGTTGATACTCTGAGAGTCGAGGACGACCAGCTTGACATCGTAGCCGCGCCCCTTCAACCGATTGACTGCATCCTTTAGCTTACTGGGCACATCGCCCTGCTTCGCCGCTTGGATTTCGTTCGCAGTATCGGGTGAGACGTAATATCCATCCTTGCTCAAAGCATTGATCACGTCAGCGTTGAAGTTGCCGCTCTGGGCATGGGCGGTGAGGCTGAAGGCGAGTAGCAGCGCGTAGATGAGGACGAGGGTGGTGGCGGCGCGGCGGGCCAGCGGGTGAGCAATCATCATGCAGGTTTCTCCTGTTTAGGGGCGTGCCATTGGCACTATCGGTAGGGCGGGGTTTATCTCGCCCCCTCCGCATCAAGATAAGGAAAGAGGGGGAGAGCTGCGGGGGTGTGGGGGGTGGGGGGCCCCGGGCGCAGGTTAATGGGGGGGGGCACGCGATGACTCATCC
>JBBSEE010000641.1:0-2245 GCA_038239995.1 Chloroflexia bacterium
TGGTGGACATGGGCTACGTGGTGAAGGCCAGCGAGAAGCGGTTCAAGCTGGAATATGTCGCCGCTGAGGAGTTGCTGCGCGAGCTATACGGCCCTATTCGCACCTTCCTGTTCAATAGCTTCGATGTCGCCTACGGCATTGACCGCCGCTTGCAGAGCTTCTACGACGCGATGAAGGCGCATGGGATGCAACTGCGCCTCCACCCCATGCAGTCGGGTGGCACCGGGCCGTTCAAGGGCAATAGGCAGCGGCGGGTGGATGTAGACTTCAGTGCCCACATGGTCTGGCAGGCCAGCCAGCCCAAGATTGAGACGATTGTGATAACTACTGGCGACCAAGACTTCATCCCCGCGGTGAACATGGTTCGCACCATGTACAGCAAGCAAGTGGTGCTGTTCGCCTATAGCGGCACTGCCCACCACGAGTTGCTCACCGCGGCCAGCGACTTCCTTTCGATGGACGCGGAGCGGGCACGAATCGAGCGCATCACATGAGCAAGCTAGACCCCGCCCCACTCGGCTTCCGCCCGATGCAGGCGGACGACATCCCGCTCACCTACCGCTGGCTGAATACCGATTTCGTGAAGGAATGGTACCCCAGCGACGATTATAGCTACGCGGCCATCGCGCGGGTGGAGCTAGAGAGCATCAACGGCGAGATACCCAACCTTGCCTACATCATCACCTATGCGGGCCAGCCGATTGGCTACATCCAGTGTTATCTGCTCGACGACTGGCCTGATTACGCCCAGCATTTGGCCCTCGACGAGAAGGTTGCCGATGTGGACCTGTACATCGGCGAGGCCGATTACCTACATCGCGGGCTAGGCGGCCCCATCCTGCGCCGCTTCCTGCGCGAGGTGGTGTTCCCCACCTACCCCGACGTGCCAAGCTGCATCATTGCCCCCGACGTGAACAATGAGGTCGCCAAACGTGCCTACGCCAAGGCGGGCTTCACCTACCTGAAGACCGTCAACCCCCCCAATGACCCCGGCCCCGAATGTGTGATGCGAATCAGCCGCGAGCAGGGTATGATGCCGGGCGATGATGATTAGAGACGCTCCCACCCCCACCTTGCGTGGGCATCGGTAAGGTGGTATAATTGATGGCTAGGATGGGAGTGATACTGCCTTTTCCGAGGAGGAGGGATTAGATGCTAACCCAGAATGTAGCCACACCGCAAATTGACGAAACAAAGGTTGAAGATAAGCTAGGCACCAGCCTACAGCGCATCGCCCCTTACTCGATAAGGAGCTATGGGGCTGATTATACGGTGGACAGTTTGGTCAAACGGATGAGGGAAGGCAAAATCTTCGTGCCAGCGTTTCAGCGCAAGTTTGTCTGGGATATGGTAAGGGCTTCAAGGTTCATCGAATCACTGCTGCTCGGCTTGCCGGTGCCGGGCATCTTCCTATCGCGTGACCGCTTGGAGAGCCACAAGCTGATTGTGATTGACGGCCAGCAGCGGCTCAGTACCGTGCGCTATTTCTATGATGGCACATTTGCCGATGGCCGCGAGTTCAGCCTTAAAAATGTGCAAAAGCAGTTTGTGGGTCGAACCTACCAGACCCTAGATGCGGCTGACCAAGGCCGCCTTGATGATTACATCATCCATGCCACCATCATCGAACAAGTCGAGCCGATTGATGGCGATAGCAGCATCTACCACATTTTCCAGCGGCTGAACACCGGGGCAGTCCCCTTGCAGCCACAGGAGATTCGTTCCGCCATCTATAGCGGTGAGTTCCAACGCCTGCTAGAGCGGCTCAACGATGACCCCTCATGGCGCAGCATCTATGGGCCAAAGAGCCAGCGCAAAAAGGACCAAGAACTGATTCTGCGCTTCCTCGCTTTGTACTTCAACGCTGCCGAGTATCGTAAGCCGATGGATGAGTTCCTCAACAATTATATGAGCCGTAACAGTCAACTAGGCCTGCAATCGGCGGAGCAACTCAGCGGTATCTTCCAGCGCACCATTGGCGTAGTGCATCGCTGCATCGGCGAACGTGCCTTCCGACTGGGCGCGGCCCTCAATGCCGCCGTCTTCGATGCGGTAACAGTGGGTCTGGCCCGCCGATTGGAACACGGCAACATCGGCGATTGTGATGCGCTGGCAACGGCATATAACTCGTTGCTGGGCGACCCGCAATTCCTTGAAGCGGTGAGGAGCAGCACGTCGAACACCGAGAAGGTCAACGAAAGGGTCGCACTCGCCACTCAAGCCTTCGCCGAGGTCAAATGAAGAA
>JBBSEE010000642.1:0-2245 GCA_038239995.1 Chloroflexia bacterium
GCCGCGCCCAGTTCATCCTCGAAAAGCTAGCGTGGCCGAGCCACCGCGACAAACATGGGGGGGAGTATACCAGCTTTTACCTCCACCTCTACCCCTTTTCCTTCTTCACCGCCGACTACCTAAATGCGATGTGGGAGGTGTTGCGTGGTGCTGCCCGCGAGGATGCGCGTGCCTTCTTCTTCCCCCCCGGCAGCTACTTCGCCAATTGGCGCGAGAAGCTCGACAAGAGCTATAGCGTCCGGCTGAAAAGCCGCGCCACCGCAACGGACGACTCTGTGAGCGGCGATATTGCTGGTTATGCCACCAAAGTGAACGGCGTTGGCATCCCCAACTTCAGCGAGGCGGTGGGCAACACTCCCACCCTGCCCATCAGCGCAATCGGCGACAACTATGGGCAGCAGTTCATCTTCGCGCTTACCCACGCGCTGATGATTGCTGACTTCTTCGGTTGCCGCGTGGTGATGTCGCGCACGCCTGTGCCGCTGTTCACCGGCGAGTATATGGACCAGAATCGCCTTACCTTCTTCGTGGACGGCACGCCGCGCAACCTGCATTGGCTGCTGCCTACCGACGAGTACCGCAGCTTGGAGACCTACCGCGATGCCCCTGACAGTGAGGCGATATACCAACAGCGCAAAGGCGCATGGGGCAATGAACGCCCCGACCGGAACAATCAAGCGGCCTTTGAGAACATCGGCAAGCGGCTAGGCCTGCTCTATCAGCTAGCTCAACAATTGGCGGCCAATAACAGCGACGACCTGATACTCGACCTTGCCACCGCTGCTGCCGACGACCCGTTTGCCCTTTATTACATCGTAGACCGCGCGATTGAGAAGAAGGTGAAAGGTGGCGAAGGTGGCAAGGGCAAGGCCGCCAAAGCCAACAACCCCGAAATGCTAGCAACCATCCTGAGCAAGCGCGTTGCCCCGCTGCTTGCCGATATAGTAAAGGAGTAACCCCCGATGAAAGCACTGAGGGAGATGGCCCAACTTGCCGCCGAGAACCACATCATGGGTACATCGTTCAAGCGCAACTCGCTGCTCAAGCCCTTGGATATAATCCTCGACAACCTCGAACGCTACCCCGACGAGGCGATGCGCGATGTGGTGCTGAATGGCTCGGCGGAACAGATATTTGAACACATCCGCCGCATCGCCAAATCCGAGTTCAAGCCCGGCAAAGCTAAACAGGATGTGATTAAGGAATACGTCAATATCTTCTTCACTGATTTGTTGCACAACGGCCACAAGGATGATGTCAACCGACTGCTGCAACGCGCTCGTATCCTGCGAAGTGCTTACCTCATCTACTTCCGCGAGGCTCTGCCCCAGAAGGAGCGGCAGCAAGCCGATGTCGAGCAAATCGATGATGCCGCCTCCATCCAGATGGAACTTGTCTAAGGCCACACCTAGAAAGGAGAAATCATACCATGCCAGCATTCGAGGGATACCAGCAATACCTGCTGGAGCGTTACAGCAACCTGCCGCGCGGTCGCTATGTCAGCCTGTTTATCGTCCGCAAGACCGAGTCGGAGACCATCTTCCGCACCGAGGGCAGCGGCGAGGGATTGGTCAAGGAGACGGTCAGCGCGGGGCTGGCCGACCACAGCCCCATCCGCCGCGTGGTCATCAGCAAGCGCAAGCAAACAGCAGTGGAGCGGCGCACTGGCCGCGAACTGCTACGTGAACATGACCTGCTCAAGACCAACAGCAAGGGCGGCACTGTGTGTATGCTCAACACCAACGCCCCCTGCGAGAAGTGTATTGACTGTTACCTGTACGGCTACGCGGCTGGCGGCGGCGGGGCGCAGAAGAGCCGCGTCCTCACCGACGATGCCTACTCGCTGGGCACTGTCGCCCAAGTCACCGCCCGCCGCACCTTCAATGCTACCTATGAAGATGGCACGATGCGTAATCCCATGGATAAGTCGCAAGCCAGCACCAGCATCAACGAGGATGAGTACGTGCTGCCCCAGAGCCACTTCCTCGATATTGAAACCCTCAAGGATGTCACCCTTGCCGAGTTGCAGTACGTGGTAGGCAATATCATGCGGAGCAGCCGCTACGGGGCAATATCCAGCCGTTTGGGTAAGGTAGACAACCAGATAGTCGCGCTCGCCTTCAGCGATTGCGAACTGTTCAGCAACCTCGAATTGACCCAAGCAGTTTACGACCGGCTGAAGCGGGCTGACCGTGACGAGCTAGACTTCCCCCTCGCCGACGATATGGTGCGCGATGCCGTGGTA
>JBBSEE010000643.1:0-2241 GCA_038239995.1 Chloroflexia bacterium
GCAGGTAGTAGAGCCAACCGTCATGGCTGCTCCATGTGGGGCTGCCTAGCTGGTCATTGGGCGCAGCAATGGCGGTGTTGCTGAAGGCGGCGGTGTCGTAGACGTAAAGGGCGACTTGGTGGCTAGTAGTGCGGGTGAGATAGGCGAAGACATGGCTGTCGGGCGACCATTCCACCTGCACAAATTGGGGGTCGAGCTTGACCGCGAGGTCGAGGGGGCTGACCGCATCCCCTTTGGCGAAGTCCACCATGCTGGTGTTGCCCCGCTCGTCCAGCACCAGCATCTTGCCCCCATCCGGCGCGGGCCAATAGTTGCTAATCACGCCGCTCATCTTCAGGGTGTGCGTCTTCGCGGTCAAGGCAAGGGGGCTGACCTCGTTCAAAGGCGACTTGCCCACTGGCCCACCGTCGCAGCCCACCAGCCCGATGAGCAGCAAAAGGAGGACGAGGTTTGAGGTTTGAGGTTTGAGGTTTGAGTTATGATAGGAATTACGCAGTTGAGCAGGGCGTATGCGATTCGCCCCTACAGCAACAGGCGTAATTTCATACGCAACTGCACTGGATTGAGGTAGTCTCATCGCCTTCCTATACGGCTTGCAGTTACTCATCCCTCATGCCTCCCCCTGCGCTAGGGCTTCTTCGCCAACTGGATGATGACGAGGCCGCCCGCGCCGTCGGAGACGGTGATGCTGTCATCGGCGGCCCATTGCAGTGAGCCGCTGGCGGGGGCCAGCCACGCGCTCTTGCCGGTGCTGCTGTATACCTCGGTGGGCTGGCTGCCATCCGCGTTCGCCACCATCAGGCTGCGAACCACATCGCTGACCACGTTATGCACCGCGAGATAAGCGAGTTTGTCGCCATCCGGACTCCATGTTGCCACCCCGCTCTCGGCAATGATGGGTTGCTTGCCCCCATTGGTGGGCGCGACTGGGGTGGGCAGGAAGGTGCGCTGGGTGGCACGGGCAGGGTCGAGCGGCAGCAGCGAACTGAGGGTATAGGTCATATTCTGGGGGATAAAGTTGGGGTCGAAGCGGTGTTCCAGCAGGGCGGTATCGCCGCGCGGGGACATCTGTATGTTGGAGAGCAACTGGTCGCCGCCGAGGCTGCGGGGATTGCCACCTTGAGCGTCGGTGATGTACAGGCTATTTTGCATCGGAGTCTGGTTGTTGCCGAGGGCATAGACGAAGCGTTGGCCGTCGCCGATAGGGGCATAGAGGTAGAGGCGATGGGTGGCATCGCTATCCACGCTGAACAGGGTGGTGGGGTTCTTGCCGTCGCGCCCCACCCGCATCACGCTGGTCGAACTCTTCTTCACCGCAAGGAAGTATAGCGCGTCGCCGCCGCTATTCCACCGCGGGCGGAGTGCGCCGTTGGTGTCGCTATCTACGGTGGTGGCAACCGCAGTTTGGGCCACAATGTCGTAGATGTGGATGCTCTGGAAGGGGGATTGTCCGCCCGCGTTGACCGGGCTGAAGGCGAAGGCGGTGCCATCGTTCGCCCATGCGAAATCATCAATCGGTAGGGCCGACTTGACCGTATCGCTGAACAGCAGGGCGGCGGGGTCATGGCTGAGGTCGAGCATGATGATGTTGGCTTGCCCACTCTCCCCCCCTTGACTAATCATCACCCGCCCCTCACCGGCGGGCGAGGGCCAATAGGCGGTG
Source organism: Chloroflexia bacterium (assembly GCA_038239995.1). GTDB lineage: Bacteria > Chloroflexota > Chloroflexia > QHBQ01 > QHBQ01 > QHBQ01. Next base: position 1,664 of record JBBSEE010000643.1, read on the forward strand.
GGGTTGCCATGCAGGTCAACCCGTCGCGCGGTGGCAGTCAGCGCGGTCGGCCCTACCCCCACCAGATGCGACTTGGTGGTAGCGGGCTGAGTGGGCGGCGCGGAAGGGTTGGGGGTGGGACTGCCGTTGTCGCAGCTAGCCAGCAGCAATAGGGCTAGAGGCAGGATGAGCAGCAGATTGCTCCGCCGGTTGGTCAATAGTCGCGTCATTGGGTGTTCCTTTCCATAGTAGCCATGCAAGGGCGAGCCAGAGTAGCAGCACGCCAAATCCGCGATAGCTATCACCGATGCGGTCGAGGCCGACCGCGAAGTTGCCCGCAAGGTCGTACCGCCCGCCATATCCGAGCAGGGCGAAGATGAGGCCGAAGCCGAGGGCGAGGTTTGAGGTTTGAGGTTTGAGGTTTGAGTTTGCTGTAGGGGCGTGATTTATCACGCCCTGCTGAACAGGGTCATTGGTGGGGTCGAACCATTGTTCGCCCGGTTGCGCTTCATGGTCGCGGCTAGCTACATCCCCTCCCGCCAGCAGCATCAGGCCAATCAGGGCAGGGAGCAGCACGGTTTCGTAGTGCATCCACGAAA
>JBBSEE010000644.1:0-2240 GCA_038239995.1 Chloroflexia bacterium
CCCGCGCGTGATGGCGAGATTGGGCTGGTAGCAAGGGTAGGCCACGCCATAGCCAGTGCATTGCGCTGGGGTGAACCCGCCGAGGATGCCCGCGTGGTAGCCGCTTTCGATGTAAGTGTAGGCGAAGTAGCTGGGTGACACATCAGTGAAGTCGGGTACGCTAGGGGTGTAAGGCGCGATGCCGAAGCCTAGCACCACCACTTTGGCAAACTGTCCGCGTGTCGAGGTACCGCTCGGCCCGAAGTGGGTGGGGTCAATACCGTTGACCACCGCGCGACAGTAGAGGTAGTGAATGGCGAAGTAGAAGGTGTTGCCCGATATATCCACGAAGGGGTTGGGGCAATCGGTGGGTGTCGCCGTCGGCGTGTTAGTCGGTGCAAGCGGGGTGTTGGTTGGTGTGTTGGTCGGCATTGGCGTACTAGTGATGGTTGGGGTATACGAGGGGGTGATGGTCGGGCCGCCCGTTGTCCACGTTGGGCTGGAGGTGGGGGTTATCGTCGGTGTATTGCTCGGTAGATTGGTCGGGGTAACAGTCGGGGTGCGGCTCATAGTCGGGATGGGGGTGGGGGTGACGGTGCCGGTGGCGCAGGGGTCGCTGTAATGATGTATCATGGTCGCGCTATCGTCGCCCACGCTCCAAATGTCGTTGACCCCTACCGCTGCCGTCCCCCATGCGGTGGCGTTGTGCGCGACCAAGCCGTTGGGGATGGGAACGACACTCCAGATGCTTCCGTTCCAGTGTTGGCTATATGGCACCCATTGTGGCGCAGAGGCTCCTGTATAGCCAGTCACCCAGATGTCGTTAGCGGCGACCGCGGCCACCCCGCGCAGGTCGGTGTCACCGGGGCCGCCATTGGGGCTGGCTACCACGCTCCACGCGCTGCCAGTCCAATGCTCGGTCAGTGGTTGCATCGAACCGCCATTGGTGTAATCGCCCACCGCCCAAACGTCGTTGGATGCGATCACGGTGACAGCATGGAAGACATTGGCACTGCTGCCCACGTTGGGGCTGGGTATTACGCTCCAATTGGTGCCGTTCCAATGCTCGGTTAGGGTCTGGGTGCCCGCCGTACCGACCGCCCAAATGTCGTTGGCCGCTATCGCTTTCGTCTCATAGAGACCGTTATTGCCACTACCTTGATTGGGGCTGGGGATGATGCTCCAAGTGGTGCCGTTCCAATGCTCGACTAGCGTCTGCACCACGTTGCCATTGGTATAATCGCCCACCGCCCACACATCGTTGGCCGCGACCACCGCCACCCCGTCCAGATGGTTACTGCCACTACCTTGATTGGGGCTGGGAATGATACTCCAATTGGTACCGTTCCAATGCTCGACCAGTGTCTGGGCGAGGCTACCGCTAAGGTAGTTGCCGACCGCCCACACATCGTTGCTTGCGCTGCCCGCTACGCGGGCGAGGAAGTTACTACCGCTACCTTGATTGGGGCTGGGGATGATGCTCCACGCACTGCCATCCCAATGCTCGGCCAAGGTCTGTCCCGCAGAGCCATTAGTGTAGAAGCCGACCGCCAGACATCGTTGGTCGCAATCGTGCCCACCCCATAGCTGATGGTGTAGCTACCGGGGTTGGGGCTGGCGACCAGCCGCCAGTAGAGGCCGCAGGCGGGAGGTGGGGTGCCAGTTGGCGTGCGAGTCGGGGTGGCAGTGATTAGCGGCGCGGTATAGCCCACTGCGCCGCTGCCAATTACCCTTGCGTCATGTCCGCCGCTAGTGGGGGCGGATGCTGCTGCCTGCGCTCCCATCACTATGCCGATGCCTACCAGCAGCGTGGCAAGGATAAACGTCGCTACCACAAGGTGGCGCGGTAGTTGTTGCTGAGTTTGCATTGTTTCCTCCCTATCGCTAAATTGGAGCTTATAATCAGTAATCAAACTGGCAGGAAGCACTTCCTTGTTTTAACTGCTAGCTACCTATGGCTAGACTATCAGCCTATCATGAACAAAGCAGATTGTCAACTTTATACTGGCTAGTAAAGGGTGTTGTAATCAAAGGGGCGCATCTTGCGGGATGCGCCCCCTTCTTGATTCACTCCCCTCCCCCACCCTCCCCAGCGGGGAGGGAGCGAGTGGGGTCTATGGTGTGATGGTACCCTTGTAGACGATTTGACACATCTGGTCGCGCTGCACATTGTTGTTGGGCTTGAAGGTGCCGTCGGGGTAGCCGTTGACCACGTTCTTGTAGTGGGCAGTCTCCACATAGAGGTAGAACACGTTTGAGGG
>JBBSEE010000645.1:0-2237 GCA_038239995.1 Chloroflexia bacterium
CGTGCGCGACATTTGCGATTTGCCGCCCGATGATGTGGGGGGCGAGTTCGATTTGGTGTACATCCCCTATAACTCGATGGCCCACCTGCACATGATTGAGCAGCAAATCGCCGCGCTACGCAACGCCGCCGCCTGCCTCGCCCCTCACGGTCATTTGGTGGTAGACGTGTTCCACCCCAACCTCAGCCAACTGGCTGCTAGTAAGTCGCCCACCCCTGTCCACCTCGACCTCGACCTACCCCACCCTTGTGCCGGGGTGCAGCGGCTGCTCCGCTATATCACCCGCCGCTACACCGCCGACTTGCAGCAGGAACACATCACTTTCATCTACGAGCGTTACCTCAGCGACGGCGGGATGGAGAAGTCGGTGGCCGAGTTCGATAGCCACACCTACTTCCCCCGCGAGTTGGAATTGCTGCTCACCAGCGCGGGGCTACGCATCAGCGAACGCTGGGGTTCTTACCTCGGCGAACCGTTCACCGATAGGTCGGAGTTGATGATATTCTGCGCGGTGGCGGCGTAGCCCCTGCCTTGCAATATCCGTTCAAACATAGTATCCTATAGCCGTGCCGCTATGTGGGGCAACCCACCTGCGCGGTAATCAACTTGCGTACCAATTGTGGAGGAGGTAAGATTTGACCAGTAAGCAATCTACCCCGCGCATTACCCTCACGGTGATGACGCTGCTGCTCACCTTCAGCGCGATAGTGGGGGCGTTCGCCCATACCGTGAAGGCGGCCCCCTTGCAGCAGGTGAAGGTGGACAACCCCTACGGGGCCGACCTGCTGCTCGACTCCGAGGTGGAGCCATGGAAGAAGGAACGCACCTTCTACCTCGCCGCCAAGGCGAACATCCCCTGGGTGAAGCAGGAGTTCCCATGGGACCAGCTAGAGTTCAGCAAGGGCCACTTCTTCGATGACAAGAACAACAAGTCGGCATGGGACAAGTTTGACGAGCTAGTCGGCTATGCGGAGAAATATGGCCTGACCATGGTCGCCCGCCTCGACCGCACCCCCGACTGGGCGCGGCCTGCCAACACCACCCCCGGCACCCCGCCCACCAACACCCAAGATTACGTGGACTTCGTCACCGCCTTCCTCGCCCATTACAAGGGGCAGGTCAAGTACATCCAGATTTGGAACGAGCCAAACCTGCGGGCGGAGTGGGATACCGGCAAAGATGTAGAGGCCAGCGAGTACGTGGCGATGCTCACCGCCGTCTACGACAAGGTGAAGGCCGCCTACCCCGATGTGCAGATACTCAGTGCCCCCCTCGCCATCAACCTGATTAAGAAGGGGGATGCCGACCACACTGCCCTCAACGACCTCGATTATTGGCGGGCGATGTATGCGGCGGGGGTGAAGGGCAAGTTCGACCTCGCCTCGGCTAACACCTACGGCCTGCGCGATGTGCCCGACTCCGCCCCCGACCCCGGCGTGCTGAACTATCGCCGCGTCGAACTGCTGCATCAAATCATGGCCGACAACGGTGATGGCGACAAGCCGATTTGGTTCAATGAATACGGCTGGAACGCCAACCCCGGCCCCACCACCCTCACCCCAGATGAGACCGTCAAGTACGGTCAAGTTACCCCCCAGCAACAGGCGCAGTATACCGTGCAGGGCATCGAATATGCGCGGAAGAACTGGCCGTGGGCGGGGGTGATATTCATCTGGTATATGCGGCAGGAGGGCTTGCGCTTCAACCCTGACAACTCGCAATACTACTTCGCGCTGGTCAATGTGGATTTCACCCTCAATCCCGTCTACCTCGCGGTGCAGCAGGCCACCGCCGCCTATCCCGGCCCCGGCGTGAGCGGCAACATCCCCCAACCCGCCAACCCGCCCGCGGGCACCCCCGTGCCGCCCGATCCCCCCGCCTTGCCGACCGGCAACTTGCCACCCACCGCCACTCCCGCTGTATCTGCGGTCGCCACTGACACCCCGGCGGCCTCGGTTGCGCCCACCGATACCCCGGCTGCCGCTATCACCCCGACCATCGCGCTAACCGCCACCGCCACGATTAGCTCGCCGACCGCCACCCCCACCGCCCCCGCCAAGCCGGGCGACAACGGTAGCACCCTGCTGCTCATCGTCATCGGGGTAGTCGCGGTCGCCCTCATCGGCGCGGGGGTGTTCCTGTTCATGCGGAAACCTAATAACGAGGCATGAGTACCTATCTCCCCTCCCGCCGGGAGGGGTAGGGGGTGGGAGCGAGTCGCGCCAGTCACCCACCCC
>JBBSEE010000646.1:0-2236 GCA_038239995.1 Chloroflexia bacterium
AACCCGCCGCCTCGGTGGGGTACTGGGAGGGGTCGGCGAGAAACTTGCCGTAGTAGCCCTCGCTGACCACTAGGTAATCGAAGTGCTGCGCCGCGTACCATGCTATATCGTGGCCGATAACCCCATCGCCCCCCTGTATTACGTAGCGGTCGGGGGGGAGCAGCAGGGAGAACGGCTCAAGCCACAGCTTCGCCCCCGGCGGGGCATTGCTCGCCAGCCACACGGTGGCCTCGGCGCGGGAGTCGGGGCGGATGTTCTTCGCGTCGTTCTGCACCGCCGCCCATGCGGGGGCCGCGACACTGATGAGCGCGACAATGGCTATCCCCGCCGCGATTGCCCGCGGCGGCAAACCGCGCGACCTCAGCATATCAGCCAACCATGCCAGCGACAGGGCGGCGAGGATAGCGATAAAGGGGAGCATCGGCAGCAGGTTGCGGGGGAAGACCACGATGTATTGGCTCATGGTGATGTAATAGGCGACTGGAAAGGAGAGCAGCACCATGTCCGCCGCCCGATGGCGCAGCGCGGCCACGATAATGCCCAACCCCGCTAGCAGCGTCACCAGCGTATCGCCCCGCCACATCGTATTCAGGTAGGCTAGCCACGGCTGGTCCGACTGGAAGCCCGCATGACCCACATCCTTGTAGTGGGTGATGACCGACTGGATGTCCTTCAGCGCATTAGCGAAATCGAGCAGGATAAACGGACTGGTCAGCACGAACGTCACCGCCGCCGCGCCGATTGCCAGCCACAGCCGCGCCCCGAACAGGAGGCGTGGTCGCCAGCCCACCGCGTAGCCATGCGCCAGCAGGAAGGGCAGCCCGATGATAGCACTGTTGTACTTGGTGCCCACTGCCAGCCCCATCGCCACGCCTATCACCACGTAGGACAGGTTTGAGGTTTGAGGTTTGAGGTTTGAGGTTTGGGTGATGTAGGGGCGTGATTTATCACGCCCAGCGTCAATCTCCACATCAGTAGGGGTGATGCTAGGGGCAATAAATTGCGCCCCTACAGTCGCATCGTGGGGAGGTGATTTATCGTCGCCATACGCGGGCAGCAGGCCGACAATCAGGGCGAAGGCGAGGGCGGTGAAGAAGGCGGCGGGCGCGTCGGTGGTGATGAACTGCGAGTTGGTGATGTTGATGCTGTTGAAGCCGATGAACAAGGCGGCGGCCAATCCTGCGATTACCCCGTACATCCGCCGCGCCGCCACGAACACCGCCAGCGATGTCCCCGCCCCCAGTAGCGCGGTCAATATGCGTCCCCATAGATAGAAATCGGTGGGCGTGACCGCGGCGAGGTTCGCGCCTTTGCCCACGAATAGCCAGCGCACCGCATAGAGGGCCATTTGCAGATAGTAATAGACATGGGGGTAGACGAAATAGTGGGGGTCGAGGTCGCCGCTCTGCAACATCCGCAACGCCTTGTCCGCCACGCTCGGCTCGTCGGGCTGGTCGGCGTAGGGCAGGCCGAAGCCGATGCCGTACAGCCGCACCACCAACGCCAGTAGGGTGATGCCGCCCAATGCCAACAGAACGGGATTTTGGATTTTAGATTTTAGATTTTGGATTTTGACCGTCTCCAGCCTGCACCCTACCATTGGCAATAGGGGGGTTTATGGCGCGACATTTATCATGGGGATGAGCAGCGCATCATCCTTGATGTTCAGGCCTGCGCCGCTAATCGGTAGGCGCAGGTTGGTGGCGGGGTCGTAGAGGCCAAGCTCCAGCGTATAGTTGCCGGGCGGGGCGGTGGCCGGTATCGGTAGGCTGTAGCCGCCGATGATGTACTCGCCGCGCTGCCACTTACTGGTGGGGTAGGGGATAGTGGCGGCGTAGCGGGTGGGTACGTCAATCTGGCTGACCGTCTTACCATCGGGGGCGATGAGGTGGAGGAACAGGGTGCGGTCGCGGCCATCCGGCTGCTGCGCTTGGAAGTAGAGGTTCACTCCTAGACGGTCGCCGCGCTTGAGTAGGGGGTGGGCGGGCGGGTGATAGACGAACAGCTTGCGCTCATCGGCCAGCGGCCCGTAATCGTAGCCGCGCAGGGTGGCGAGGCTGCCGAAGTTGGCGGCGATGCGTTGCTGCACCGTCATTTGGCCGAAGCCGCTGCCCAATTGGTACACGCTGAGGTCGGGGCCTTTGCCACCACTGTGGTCGCCGGGGAAGCTGGCGACGCGGGGCAGGGTTTGATATTCAGCAAGGTGGTCATGCTCATCCAGCGTGCGGGTCTTATC
>JBBSEE010000647.1:0-2230 GCA_038239995.1 Chloroflexia bacterium
CTTCGGCGGCGGCCTCGGCGATGCGACGTTGCTCCTTGCCAATTTGCTGCTCCAAAGCGGCCCGCTCGTAGCGATAGGCGCGATGCTCCTTGCGGCGAGGGCAGGGGTCGCAGGGGTGGTGGCGCACCGCGTCGGCTGCCGTCTTGGCCTGCTGCTGCGCCGCGTCCGCCTCCGCCTGTGCGCGTGCAAGGGCGGGGCCGAGGCTCGCCATCACCGCCGCCTGATGCTGCGCTTGCCACTGCTCTAGGTCGGGCAGGGTGGCGATAGCTTGACGTGCCGCCGTGGCGAAGGTTTGAGGTTTGGTCACTAGTGCGCTGAAGTCCGCAGGCAAATCTAGGGTCGCGTCGCTGTCGGGCAGGAAGTCAACCTCGCGGTACTCGTAGAGTGGCTCGATGAGAGGTTGGTCGCCCTCGAAGCGCAGCAGTTGACCGATGCCGGTGCCGCCTCGCCCCAGCCAGAAGGCCCAGCCGCGCTCGGCAAGGTGAACCGGGCTGCCTACCGCCATCTCGCGGAAGGCGTGGCGCAGGCTGTCGCGCTTGGGTAGCGGCCATGGGCGGCTGTCGGTGCGCCCTTGCACCCGCTCTAGCTCGTCGGCGGCGTGCTTCTCGCGCTTGCGGGCGATGGACAAGTCGCGGCCCAACCTCTCGTACTCATCCAGCAACGCCTCGCCCGCATCGTAGCCAATCAAGCAGCCCACTGGTAGCTCCCCCAGCCGCGCTTGGAAGGCGTACAGGTCGGTGGACAGTTCGCGCAGGCGACGCGATTGCTGGAATTGCAGCAGGCTGTGGCGCATTACCTCCAGCACCCGACTGCCGCTGGGCGGATTCCATAGGTTCAGCACCGCGTTATAGTGGATGCTGAAGGCGCTCTCCACCGGCAGCAGGTCGCCCATGGCGATGCCAATCGCCTCGCGGAATGTCACCCAAGGGGAGTAGGGGATGACCACATGACCTTGCGGGTCAATCCCCCGCCGCCCCGCCCTCCCCGCCATCTGCTGGAACTCGTTGGGCAGCAGCGGGCGGCGGGTCTGCCCATCGTACTTGCTCATCCGCCCCACCACTACGGTGCGGGCGGGCATATTCACACCGAGGGCAAGGGTGTCGGTGGCGAACACGCAGCGAATCAGCGCGGCGTTGAATAGCTCCTCCACTAGCTGCTTCAGCACTGGCAGCAAACCGGCGTGGTGGAAGGCCAGCCCCCGCCGTGCCAATCGGATGATGGTCTTGACCTGCTGCAACTGGCGGTCTTCGGGGTTGAGGCGATTGAGGTAGCTCTGGATGATGTCGTTGACGCGGGTGATGTTCGCGGGCTGGCGCACGGTGGGGAAGGAGATGAGGGCGGTCGCTTCGGCGGCGGCTTCGCAGTCGCGGCGGCTGAACAGGAAGTAGATGGCGGGCAGCAGGTCCAGCCGCTCTAGCTGCTGCACAATCTCCGGCGGCTCCGGTTCGGGGATGCGGCGGCGGGTATCGTCGTCGGGGTCGCTGCGGTAACGTCCGCCCTGCCTACCCCGCCTAATCTCGCCGCCCACGTTGGGGAAATCGGCGATTTGCTTGCCCCGCTCGTCTATCACTTTGTGCATCTGCCCGTCGAGGTAATAGTACATCGTGAGCGGCACCGCCCGCTGGCGGTGGGTAATCAGGTGGATGGGGCTATGCGTGTGGGAAATCCACGCCGCCAGTTCCGCCGCGTTAGCCACTGTCGCACTGAGGCAGACCAGTTGCACCGGCTTGGGGCAGAGGATAATCGCCTCCTCCCACGCGGTGCCCCGCTCCACATCGGCAAGGTAATGCACCTCGTCGAAGATGACCACTGATACGTCGGCAAGCTCCTCCGGGTTCTGGAGCAGCATATTTCGCAGCACCTCGGTAGTCATCACCAGAATGCGCCCCTCTTTGTTCTCGATGATGTCGCCGGTGAGCAGCCCCACTGAGGCTGCCCCGTAAGTCGCCCGCAAGTCGCGGAACTTCTGGTTACTCAGGGCCTTGATGGGCGTGGTGTACATCACCCGCTGCCCCGCCATCGCCGCCTTGTAGATAGCGAACTCAGCCACCACCGTCTTGCCGGTGCCAGTGGGGGCAGCCACCATCACGCTCTCTCCCGTGGCAAGGGTGGCAATCGCCTGCTCCTGAAACTGGTCGAGGGCGAAGGGATAACGGGCGCGAAAGCTATCTATGATGTAGGATGAGGAGGTCATAGGTTCTCAGATTAAAGATTAAAGATTAAAGATTAA
>JBBSEE010000648.1:0-2229 GCA_038239995.1 Chloroflexia bacterium
GGGGGGGGGGGGGGCCCGCGAGTCGCGCCACCCGCACCCTCCCCCACCCCCCGGTGGGGGAGGAGTTTGACCCCCTAAACCCTAACTTAAATAGGAGTTACGCAGTTGGACAGGGCGTATGCGATTCGCCCCTACGTCAACAGGCATAATCCAGACACAAATGCGTAACTCCTACTTAAACCTCAAACCTCAAACCTCAAACCTACTCTTCGCCCCGTATCCCGCCGCGCCGTCGCCGCCAACTACCGGGCATAATCACCTCGATGGCATCGTCTACCGTGACATTGCCCACTATCCAGCCGCGCTCATCTAGCACGGGGAGGGCGAGCAGATTGTAGTCGGCTATCTTGCGGGCGGTGTCGCGTTCGCTGTCGCGAGGGTGGGCAAACTCAAAGTCGCGCTCCATTATCTCAGACAGGGGCACATCAGGGGGGGCGAGCAGCAGGTCGCGCATCGTCACTATCCCTACTAGCTTCTCGCTGCCCGCCGCCTCGACCACGTAGAGGTAGTAAATCTCATAGAACTGCTCAAGCTCGGCCCGAATGGTGGGTACTACGTCGCGTACCAGCGTCTGCTGCGGCACGGTGATGTAGTCGGTGGTCATGATGCCGCCCGCGCTGTGTTCGCCGTAGACCAGCAAGTCGCGCACCTCCTCGGCCTCCTCCTTGTCCATCAGCCCCAGCAAGGCCTCGGCGCGATGCTCGTCGAGGTCGGCAATCAGGTCGGTGGCCTCGTCGGGGGACATCTCCTCCAGTATATCCGCCGCCCGCTCCGCCTCCAGCAACTCCATAATGTCGCTCTGCCGCGAGGTGGGTAGCTCCTCCAGCGTCTCGGCGGCGGTCTCGTCGTCCAGCGCAGAGATAATCTCCGCTCCCTCCTTGTAGCTGACCTCCTCTAGCAGGTCGGCGAGTTCTACGGGGTCAATCTGGGCAGTGCGCTGGTGACTGACGTTCAGCTTCACCCCGCGGGCGCCGATAGCGAAGAAGTCCACCTGCTGCCAGTCCAATATCTCATCGCGCTGGCCGAGGGCGCGGCCCAGTCCGCTGATGTGCAGGCGGCGGAAGATACCCCCGCTGCCCACCTCGACCGCGACAAGGTGATAGTGGTTGCCATGCGGCCCCAGCAGCGCGTCGTTGACCCGCTCAATCTTGCGGTGGGACAGGTCAATCACCCGCTTGTCAATCAAGTCTTTAGCAAGTAGCATCTCATCCTCGCGGCGCACGAACGGCTTGTAACTGAGCGGTTCGCCATTCAGGTTCACCCCCATCTGTTCGCCCTCGGTGATAATCGCCGCGACCGCGCCAATCGGCACGAAGAAGTTGACCTGCTCACCCTCCACCTCGCCCCGCGCAACTAGCCCATGCAAGGGGGGATATTCGCCCGCCTCCATATTCAGGCGCACCACGATGTCGCGCAGCCGCGCGATGGTCGCGCCCTGCTGGTCGCGCACCGGCTTGTTCAGCAGCGGGCTGACGTAGCGGGCCTGCGCGAGGTCGGGTTGGAATTGTTCCGGGTTTGCGCTCATCACAGGGCAAGTTTAACCCACCGCAACGGGGTTAGTCAAGCTAAAACTCTTGTGGTATAATAGAGACAGCATCCACCTATCCGACGAGGAGCAATCAGTTAGATGGCAGCAACCGGCAACCAGAGACAGAACGATGAAGATTACGGATGTTATAATCAGCAAAGCATCGAACGCTGCTCTGAGCTTGCCATAGACCTTTTTGGCAGGAAGCTGCGGTGTATAGAGATAGCCGAACTTGTGGGTGTCCCTGACAATCGGGCGGAAGTCGAAGTGCTATGCGGCAATTACGAACTCGATGTTAGTGCCGCGCAATTGAAGAAGACCGTCGGTTTTCTCATTAAGGTTAAGCACCCTTTCTACTTGTACCCGCAAACACGGATTCTGTATCGGGATGATGACGGGTCGGTAACGATGTACAACGACTTCTTCTATTTGAGTAATGTTTCTAATGATAAAGGCAAGGAGGCTGCACCGCAGGGGCTAGGGACAATCGTGTTGGCACGTTCAGTGCGAGCCGCTCTGAAATATAATGCTGCAAGCGCACTATCTCATCAAATCAAGAGGCTGCGAGTCTCTGCCGAAGGTGGTGCAGATAATTATCTAAGGGGTGAAAAAACTTGGAATGGGGCATATACATGGGGCCGTCTGGGATTTAATGCTCGCCTTGATGAAATCAATCCAGAGCTTAGGGCCAAATTGCGTAA
>JBBSEE010000649.1:0-2217 GCA_038239995.1 Chloroflexia bacterium
ACCTATACGCCGCCCGCCGCGGCCACCCCGACCCTAACCTCAGCGTACCCAGCCCCATTACTCCAGCCTACGATGCTGCCGTGTTTGCGCCCCCACTGCAATTGGCATGGAACGCAGTGGGGGCGGGCAGCTACACGCTGCAACTGGCCCGTACTCCCGACTTCCACGATGCCCGCAGCTACAGCACGGTGCAGCCATATTTCATCCTGCGCTGGCTGGAGCCGGGGCGGTGGTACTGGCGGATACGAGCCGACAGCAGCCTAGCCGATAATCTCGCCTACACCAGCGCGTGGCCCTTCTACGTCTACCAAATCGTGGCGCAGCGCAACATCCCCACCACTGGCTGGCAAGCGGCCACCCCACAGGTGGCAACTATCACCCCCACGCATGAAATCAGCACCAGCTATAACCTAGAGTACACTGGGGGGCTAGACCCCGATAGCAACTATGCCAGCATCAGCCGCACCCTCAGCCTCGCCGAGGGTGACTGGCGCAGCTACGACTTCCTTGCCACCGACCTTGCCTCCTTCGCCCCCGCCGACGTGAACATTGCCATCCACCAGCGTGGGGCGGACAACGCCTACGTTTGGAGCATGAGACTGGCACCGGGCAGCAATCACCTTGTCGCGCGGCTGACCGAGGCTACCACTCGGGAGGTGGAGCTACGCCGCGTGGATATGGGCAAGGTGGGAGCGGTAAGCATCGCGCTGCGGGCGCACATAGGTGGGCAGAGCCTCATCTTCGAGGATATGTACCTCATCCGTGTCGCTCACGATACGGTTGACCAGCCGCCAATTACCCCCATCGTGCAGAATGTGGGCAATGGCGACTCCATCGAGTTGGATTGGAGCAGCTACCAACCTGTCACCACGACGGTTGGCTACAACCTGTACGTCAGCGACCAGCCGATAGACGCATCGGCCCTGCTTACCCCCACCCTACGCCTAGACGCAGCCACGCAGCATACCCGCGTCCGTATCATGCGTGATGCAGCGGGCAAGCTGGTGACGTTGCCGCGCGGCCAAACCCACTACTTCGCCATCGCGCCAGTGGACGCATGGGGCCGTCAATAAAGGTTTGAGGTTTGAGGTTTGAGGTTTGAGTTAGGTAAAACGGTGTAGGGGCGCGATTTATCGCGCCCGCGTGACGTGCATCAACGGCTGCCAGCGGCCTTGAAAGCGGACAAGCGGACTACGTTGATGTGGGGAAATTGGCGGCGCGGCGATAAGCGTTGATGCGCGTCACGTGGGCGAGTGCAACCCGCCCCTACATTCATCACTCATCACTCATCACTGACTCAAACCTCAAACCTCAAACCTCAAACCTCAAACCTTATAACGCTTGACGCGCCCCCCGCCCTGTGCTAAAATGCCAGCACGATATAAAAGTAGGCTAGGGGAGCGGGATGGCGGGGAACAATCTGGTACATAATGCCGAGGTGAAGGACAAGAAGTGCGCGACTTGTCGCCACTACGAGCCTTCGCCCCTCCGCAAGCGGGGCTGGTGTCGCAATCCCCTGCTCTACGACCGCAATACCAACCACCTTGTGGACGAGGAGACGCTAGGTTGTTCGCGCGGCTTCGGCTCGGTCAACTATTGGGAGCCGCTAGTGTTGCAGACGGGTCGTCCCGCCCTGACCCAGCGTGAGAAGCAACATGCCCGCGCCCGTGAGGAGGCGATGCTGGCCGCCGCTACCGCTGATGCGCCCAGCCAATCGGAGCTTGCCAGCCTCAGCAGCGGAGATGCCGCCCCCCACACCAATGGTGTCACCGCTGCCCCGCCAACGATGCATCCAATGAGCAGGCTAAATCTGGACAGCACCCCCCAAGTGCTACGCCCCGCCGGTTCGCCCGCCCCCTCGCCCAACGATACCAGCCCCAATCGCCCCCGCCTGCGCCGCCCCCGCGCCCGCTACGTCGTGCCCGCCACTACCCCCACCGCGGCAGAGCAATCGCCCGGCGTGGTCGCCACCGTGCCTCTCAGTCGCGACGAGAGGGTCAAAGTCTTCATCCTCGCCCGCCCGTGGCTGCCGGTCTTTCTTGACCTGCTCATCATCGGCGGGGGCATCGGTATCTGGTATGTCCGCACCCATGACGTTCACTTCAAGCTGGGCTTCATTGCCATCGGCACCCAACCCACCCCAAACCTAAACCCAACGCGCCAATGACTAACCCAGCTCCAGCAACACCCACACCTATTCCAGCTCCAAAATTCAAT
>JBBSEE010000650.1:0-2214 GCA_038239995.1 Chloroflexia bacterium
ATCAGCATCAGCGGCTACCACATCCGCGAGGCGGGCGCGACCGCGGTGCAAGAGGTGGCCTTCACCATCGCCGACGCACTGGCCTACGTGCAGGCGGCGTTGGATGCCGGGCTGAAGATTGACGAGTTCGCTCCCCGTCTTGCCTTCTTCTTCAACTCGCATAACGATTTTCTGGAGGAGGTTGCCAAGTTCCGCGCCGCCCGCCGCTTGTGGGCGCGGTTGATGCAGGAACGTTACCAGCCCCAAGACCCGCGCAGCCTGATGCTCCGCTTCCACACCCAGACTGCGGGCAGCACCTTGACCGCGCAGCAACCCGCCAACAATATCGTGCGGACCACAGTGCAAGCGATGGCGGCAGTATTGGGCGGCACCCAGTCGCTGCACACTAATTCGATGGACGAGGCCCTTGCCCTGCCCAGCGAGGAGGCGGCCCGCACCGCGCTACGTACCCAGCAAATACTCGCCTACGAGAGCGGGGTTGCCAGCACGATTGACCCGCTGGCCGGTTCGTACTACATCGAAAGCCTTACCGCTGCCATCGAGCAGGGGGCACGCGAGTATCTGGATAAGGTGGAGCAGCTAGGCGGCACCCTGAAGGCGTTGGAGGGTGGCTTCTTCCAAGCCGAGATACAGGAGAGCGCGTATCGCTGGCAGCGCGAGGTGGAAGGCAAGCAGCGCATTATCGTGGGGGTCAATCAATTCGAGGTGGATGAACCGCCCCCCGCCAACCTGCTCCGCATCAACGAGCGGGTGCAGCGTGAACAAATCGCCCGCCTGCAAACCATCCGCGCCCACCGCGATAACAGCCTTGCCTCCGAGCAGCGGGCCATGCTGCGCCGCGCCGCTGCGGGCCGTGACAACCTGATGCCCCACATCATCGCCTGCGTCGAGGCGCGGGTTACGCTGGGCGAAATCTGCGACACCCTGCGCGAGGTGTTTGGCGAATATCGCGAGACTGTGTTCTAACTAAATCATCCCGCCCACCACAAGGGCTAGTGGGCGAAGGAGCTATAAGCGATATGTTGCCAACGGACCATGAGAAGTGGCAGATTTACGAGCCGCTAGATAACGTGACTGCCTATCGCAAGGGCGTGGAGCCAGACGAGTCCGAGCCAGTAGTGGTAGTGCGGCTGGGCGAACATACCCTCAGCGGGTTGCTGTACGAACTCGCGGGCGATATGCGTATCGGCGATGCGATTATGCGGCACAAGGCAGAGATTATCCGCTGGGCCGCCGACGGCTGGGACGAGGCTCGCTACTACTGCATCGGCCTGCTGGTCGAGGTCACGCTGGCGGGCGAGGTGCTGGCCGCCGAGGTTGCCTTCCGACGACGGACGGGTGAATTAAAATGAACGTTTGGGTGCCAAAACAATCGAACTTGCGGGTGATGAACGCGCTGCGCGAGGCGGGGCTGGAGATTGACATCATCCGCCACGAGGCCGAGGCGCGTACCGCCGAGCAAGCCGCCGCGCTAATTGGCTGCGACCTTGCCCAAATCGCCAAATCGCTGGTGTTCGCTGCGGGTGGCGAGTTGGTAATGACCCTAGTTTCCGGCGCGAACCGGGTGGACACTGACAAGCTGGCCGCTATCGTCGGCCAGCCGATTACCAAAGCCGATGCCGAGGCGGTGCGGGCGGCCACCGGCTACGCCATCGGGGGGGTCGCGCCGGTCGGCCATGCCACGAAGCTGCCCGTCTACATGGACGAGGATTTGATGCGCTACGCCATCATCTACCCCGCCGCGGGCACGCCGAACACCGCCTTCGCCATCAGCAGCCGCGACTTGCTGCGGGTCAGCGGCGCGATTCTTGCCGATATTAAGGAATTATCTATATCTCCCTCTCCCTTCAAGGGAGGGGGTTGAGGGAGGGTCTGATGCAAACCGAACTAGACAAACTGATAGTGAAACGCAACAAAGCGCAGCAGCAGGTGGAGAAAGCGAGGCAGAAGAAGGGGCCGAAGGTTTATCGCGCCGAGCAGCAGGCCAAGGTGCAGCAGAGCGGTGGGCTGCGCAACAGCCACACGTTGGGGCTGCTGTCGCCGCTCGCCCTGCTGCAAACCCTCTATGCTCTGCTCCGCGACCTGCGCCGCTATGGGGATTGGCCCTACGTGCTGCTGGTACTGGTGGGGCTGCGAGCCTACCGCAAGGTGCAGGATGAGAATGCGATGCTGCGGCGGCGCGAGGAGTGGCAGAAGTTGACCAAAGGATAAAGC
>JBBSEE010000651.1:0-2205 GCA_038239995.1 Chloroflexia bacterium
AGTAGCGTACTGCCTACGCCCACCTAAACGTCCCATCAATCACAATCTCAATGGAGGAAAAGGAGCAGAAATCCATGCACCGCACCGTCAACAACTACTTCCGTCTGGCCCTCATCGTCTTCATGGTACTAGGGGCCGCGCTTATCTACCTGCCCGGCGGCAGTGCCATCGCCCAGCAGCCCAGCGGCAGCGGCCATCACCCCCGCCCCTGCTGGCCGGATGATGGGTCGGGCACCGATAATCAAGCTGATAATAGTAGCGATACCCAGCAGGCCGACACGCAGGCGGTGAGCCAAGCCAGCGACAATGCCGACCATATGACCCTGCCACCGACATGGACGCACCACCCGATGCCCACCCCGCAGCCGAGCGGCACGCGCCCGCCGATGCCCACCCCGCAGCCGACGTGGACGCATCATCCTTGGCCCACCCCGCCGCCGACGTGGACGCACCATCCGATGCCCAGCCCGCAGCCGAGCGGCACGCGCCCGCCTCACCCCACCTGCGAACCGCGCCCCACCCCGCCCGCGACGCGCACTCATGACCCCCTGCCCAGCCCGCAGCCCAGCCGCACTCACGAGCCATGGCCGACCCCGCCCGCGACCCGCACCCACGAGCCATGGCCGACCCCGCCGCCGCATGGCACATGGCCGACCCCGCCACCCACCCGCACCCACGAGCCGCTGCCCACCCCCCAGTCTAGCTGCACCCCACGGCCGTGGCCGACCCGTACCCCGCACCTCGGCGACAACTAGAGCTAGCCTCCCCCTCTGGAGTAGCGTTGCTGACTTGCCAGTGACGCTACTCCCTAGCTATAATGTACATGGCAGACGCACCCTTTGGTGGTTGAGATACCTGTAGGCGCATCATGCAAATAAGTTCGCAGCGGAGTACGGCTTTGGTGGGGAGCGACAGTACACAACAGCAGTTCGACACTCTATTCGCTGAATACGGTGATTTTGTCTATGCCAACGCCCTCGCCCTACTGAAGAACCCGCAGGATGCCGAGGATGCGATGCAGGAAGTGTTTATCCGGGTCTATCGGGGATTGCACCACTATGATGAGGCGCAAGGCAGTATGCAGGCTTGGCTACGCGCCATCCTACTCAACTACTGCCGTGACAAATGGCGCAAACGCAAACTGTTCAATATCTCCTTCAGCCTACTGACCCACAACCCCGATGGGGAGGAGCGCGACCTCGATGACGCGCTGGCTCACCTCGGTGGTGAAGCCGCCCACGCTCCCGCCCCCGACCTCGCCCTGCTCCGCCGCGAGAGCAATACCGAATTGTGGAATGCGGTCAACCGCCTCGACGAGAAGCTGCGCCGAGTGGTGGTGCTACGCTACTTCATGGGCATCAGCGGCAACAAGGTGGCCGAATTGCTGGGCCTACCGGAAGGTACTGTCTATTCGCGCTTGCACCATGCCCGTGTTGCCCTGCAACGCTGGCTAAAGCAGAGTGGCGAGATTAGGTAAAGATAAGCGATGAACTGCACGCAGGCACAAACCCTCATAGACCTGTACTTGGACGGACAGTTGGCCGCAGGCGAACAAGGTCGCTTCCGCGCCCACGTGGCCGCGTGCGCGGCGTGCCGCAGCGAACTGGCTTTCGCCCGCCAGCTTGCCCATGACTTGCCCTCCGCCCCGCCCTATGGGGTGCATGGCCGCGTGAAGATGCCTGCCGCCCTGTACGCCCGCACCCGCGCCCGCCTACGCCCGCCCTATGGTGGCTTGCTCAACTGGATGTTCCCCGGTGCGAGGCCCGGCCCCGCTGCGGTCGCCGCCAACCTACTGGGCGTGTTCGCGGTCGTCGCCCTCGTGGTCGCGGCTACCCTGTGGCTGCGGGCTAGCTTCGTCACCGGCCCCGCCCCCGCTACCTACGCGGCGCGATTTAGCTACGCCCCGCAACAGGGCCTCACCTATATCTTTACTGATACCACCGCCACCAGCGACCCGCTTACCTACCAGTGGCAGTTTGGCGATGGTGGCAGCAGCCAAGAGCGCAACCCCCGCCACACCTTCAAGGCCGCCGCCCGCTACACCATCACCCTCGATGTGCGCGGGTCGCGCGGCAGCGACTCGACCCATCAAGATATTAGCGTTGGCCCCGAACCACTGGTCAGCCTCACCCCCCGCTTCCTGCCCAGCCTTACCCCTACTGGACTGAGCTTGCCGCTGCTGCCCGCCGCCACCGCTGCGCCCCC
>JBBSEE010000652.1:0-2191 GCA_038239995.1 Chloroflexia bacterium
CCGTTGGCCGTAATCCGATGAGCGTTGATGCGAGGCGAGCTTCTCCCTCACCAAACCTCTCCCGCTGGGAGAGGCTTTAGGTTGATGAGCTTCAGCCTTGCATTTACCATTTACCATTTATCACTATCCCTCATGCCTCATCGCTGACTTCCCGCTCTAGTACCACCGCGCCGCCTTGGCCGCCGCCGACACAGAGGGCGGCGACCCCGTAGCGGGCGTTGCTGCGCTTCATCTCGTAGGCGAGGCTCATGATTAGGCGTGCGCCGGTCGCGCCAATGGGGTGGCCGAGGGCAATCGCCCCGCCGTTGACGTTGACCTTGCGGCGGTCTAGCTCCAGCAGCCGCTCGACCGCAAGGTACTGGGCGGCGAACGCTTCGTTAATCTCGAACAGGTCAATGTCCGACATCTTCAGCCCCGCCTTCTGCAAGGCCTTCGGTATTGCCTGTACTGGGCCAATCCCCATGCGCTCCGGCTCGACCCCGGCGAAGGCATAGGCGCGGATTGAGGCGAGGGGGGTGTAGCCGAGCGCGGCGGCCTTGCGGTCGGACATCACCAGCAACGCGGCGGCGGCATCGTTAAGCGGGCAGGAGTTGCCGGGGGTGACAGTGCCGCCCTCCTTCTTGAACACGGTGGGGTACATGGACAGGGTCTGCACCGTGAGGCTGATGTTCGGCCCCTCGTCTTGGCTGAACGGTTCGGGGGCCATCTCCCGCCCCGCCATCTTCTTAGGCACCATCACGGTCATAATCTCATCGTTGAACTTGCCCATGCGAATCGCGCGGAAGGCCTTCTTATGGCTCTCCACCGCGAACTGGTCTTGCTCCTCGCGGCTGATACCGAACTCGGCGACGAGGTTCTCGGCAGTCATGCCCATCAGTTGGTTGCAAATCGGGTCGGTCAGCCCCTCCCACAGCGCGTCAATGAAGACGCTGTGTTGCAGCCGCTTGCCGTAGCGCATATCGCGGTTGACGTAGGGGATGTTGCTCATGCTCTCCACCCCGCCCGCAATTTGCACGTCGGCATCCTCGCACTTGATGTTCTGCGCGGCGGTGACCACTGCCTGTATCCCGCTGGCGCAGTTGCGATGCACGGTCATGCCGGGGACGGCAATCGGTAGGCCCGCCTTCAGGCTAATCACGCGGGCGACATTGGGCGCATCGCTGCCCTGCCCCGCGCAGCCGAAGGTGACTTCCTCGATTTGCTGGGGGTCAATCTTGGTGCGCTCCAATAGCTCGGTGGTGACGAGACGGCCTAGCTCCTGCGCGGGAACATCGCGCATCGCCCCGCCCATCACCCCAATCGGGGTGCGTACCCCGGCGATAATCACTGGCTGGTTCACAAGGGTTTCCTTTCGGGTAAATGTCAATCGCCGTTCATGTGCGCGGTGATGCGCTGCAAGGCCCGCATCACCACTTCGGTCTCTTGCGGTTCGAGGCCCTTGAAGATGGCCTCGGCGATGCTGCGGTACATTCGGTCAAGCTGGTCGAGCAGTTCACGGCCCGGCCCCACGAGGTAGAGGTTGTTGACCCTGCGGTCGGTGGTATCGGTCTCCCGCTCTAGGTAGCCCTTCTTCACCAGCCGCTCTACTACTGCGCTGGTGGTACTGAGCAGCAGGCCGCACTTGTCGGCGATGTCGGTGACGGTGTGCAGGTTGTACCACGCCATCCGTTCGATGACATGGAACTCTTGGCGGCTGAGGTCGGGGTCGCGCACGGTGTCTACGCCCACGATGTAGCGACGGGCAAGGTCTTCGATAAACTCTTTCAGTTGCTCCACCGCGTCGCTGGTTAGCGGCTGGGGGCGGTCGAGGGTAGCGGACACTAGCTTCTCCTTCTATTTGGAGGGTTGCTCCAAAAGGGACAGATATTTTGAAATTGGATATTCCAAACCATGTAGGAATATTGTATCATAAGAGGCACAGGGAGTCAAGGGGGGTTTTCGAGGTTTGAGGTTTGAGGTTTGAGGTTTGAGTTGGTGACAAGCACCTAAGCCTACAAATACCCGTGGAAGTAGAAAGCGAGGATTGAGGAGATGGCCCAGTACAGCAGATAGAGGACGGCCCCATTGGGCAGCAAGCTGAGGATGCCGAGTATCAGCACGCGGCGGGGACGATGTGACTGCCGATAGTAGCGGAGGCTCCTAATGGTATTATATACCCCCACTACGGCGATTACGCAGGCAATGGTCAAAA
>JBBSEE010000653.1:0-2191 GCA_038239995.1 Chloroflexia bacterium
AGGTTGGTAGCACTTCGGCCTTCCTCCCCCAAACCCCCGCTGGGGGCTTAGGTTGGTAGCACTTCGGCCTTCTTCCCCCAAACCCCCGCTGGGGGCTTTGGTTTGTTGCCAATTCGCTATGCTAGATAGCTCTAGTTTGTTGCTACTTCACCGTGAGAAACTAATGTCTACTTCACCAAATACCCTAAGCTCTCCAGCATATTCATGGCCGCTGCTGGGCCACCAGCGCGAGGTCGGCTTCTTGCAGCAGGCGATACGCGGGGGGCGGGTGGCTCATGCCTACCTGTTCGTCGGCCCGCCGGGGATTGGCAAGCGTAGCCTTGCGCTCGCTTTGGCCCAGACCCTGAATTGCCAGAGTGCCTCCCCGGACGGTGGCCCCCGCCTGTTCCCCTGCGGCGCGTGCCCCGCCTGCTACCGCATCACCCGCGCCCAGCACCCCGATGTGATGCAGTTGGACATCGAGCGGCAGCGTGAGGCATTGGCCGGTACGGGGCGGGAGGCGGACGCGGAGAAGGCGGCGCGACAGCGGGTCATCAATGTGGCCTCGGCCCACGAACTGCGTGACCACATCATCGCCCGCCCCTACGAGGCCCGCTACAAAATCGCCATCCTCGGCGACGCGGAGACGATGCTGGAGGCCGCCTCCAACTCGCTGCTCAAGACCCTAGAGGAGCCGCCCCGCTGGGCGGTCATCATTCTGCTGGCGACCAACGAGGGGGCAGTACCGGCCACCATCCGCTCCCGCTGCCAGCTAATCAGCCTCCATCCCGTCCCCCGCGCGGACATTCGCGCCGCCTTGTTGCAGCAGGGGCTGGCGACCAACGATGCCGACTTGTTGGCCGCCCTTGCCGAGGGCAGCCCCGGCGTGGCCTTCGCCGCCGCCCAAGACGTAGACGCAGCCATTGCCGAGCGCAACGCCGCCCTCGACCTGCTCCACTCTATCCTCGCCGCCGATGCGCTGATTGCCGACCGCTTTGCGATTGCCGCCAAGCTGGCGACCACTTACGGCAGCGGCCCCGCCGGTCGCGCCAGCGTGAGCCGTACCCTCGCCGCGTGGCTGACGTGGTGGCGCGACCTGTTGCTAGTGAAGAGCGGACGCGCCGCCCTCGTCACCAACGTGGACCAGAGCGACGCGCTCAAGCCGCTTGTCGCCCGCTATCAAGTCCCCGCCATCTACGCCCGCATCCACGCCATCCAACAGGCGCAGACTCAACTCGCCGCCAGCGTCAACCCCCGCCTCGTCCTCGAAAGCCTGATGCTGGCCGATTGAAGCCCAATCATGGCTGATACAGTTGCCGCCCCAACAGCCCCAGCAGCACATCGTAGGGAGGCTTGTTTTCGGGGTGGGCCTCGAACCGCGCCCGCTCGAACCATTGCACCGTGTATCCCGTGCCGTCGGGGCCAAGCTGGGTGAGCGGTTCACTGATGGGGTAGCCGTAGAGGGTCAATCCGCCCGTCGTCTGCCAGTATTGCAGAAAACGTCCGCTGAGGCTGTGGCCGGTAGCGGCGAAGTATAGGCGGTCGGTGGTAGGGGCGAAAGGCGGCACAGTGGGGAAGTCACGCCCGCCGCTGGCCTGCCTGCCCAGCAGCCCCAGCTGCACCGGCGCGGCCTTGCCCAACAGTTCGGGGTGCCACTCGAACCGCGCCCGCTCGAACCACTGCACAATGTAACTCTTGCCATCGGTAGCCGACTGCTCGTAGCGTTCGCCGCTGATGGGGTAGCCGAAGGTGGGCAGCCCGCCATATTGCCCCCAGAAGCTCTGGAAGCGGGCGGAGACGCGCAGGCCGGTAGGCGAATTGGGGTCGAGAGCGGGGTCGAGGCTGTCACCAGCGGGCAGCGGGTTGGGTTGTTCGATGACGTAGATAGGCGACCCGCTGAGGCTGACCTTCAGGCTGCCCTGACTAAGCGGCGCGGCTAGTTGGTGTCCGTCGCTGGCGATGACCCGCACGTTGGGCAGGCTGAGGGCGACATTGGCATCGGCGGGCGGCACATCCTCGCGCTGCCACAGCACATGGATGAGGGTATCGCCCCGCTTGAAGATGTACTCGTAGCGGTCGAAGGCGGTCTGCCACCTGTCCGGCACTTGGCGCAGCAGCGGGCCGCCGCCCACGAAGCTCGCCCCACCCAACGCCCCGCTCATCGCCTTGTACGCATAATAAGCGGGCTTGGGCTGCCAATTGTTGTCCACTA
>JBBSEE010000654.1:0-2189 GCA_038239995.1 Chloroflexia bacterium
GCTCTCCCCCAAACCCCCGCTGGGGGCTTACTTTGTGCCGGGGGGTGGCTAATCGCCGACCAGCAGGGGGCTTTCGCTCCAGCCATCCTCCAGCGGGGGAAGCAGTTCGCAGAGACCGAGGTCGAGCAGCTCTGCACAGGCTCGCATCACGTCTAGCGCACCGTAGTTGAGGCTGAGGGCAAGCTCGGCAATGGTAAGCGGGCCAGTTACCACGCGAGTCAGCACTGTCCACTGGTAGGGCTTAATCACCACATCGCCCAGCGGCGCATTGCAAACCGTGATGCGGTGGCCGAGGCTGGGGATGACCCGTAGCACGTCCCGCCACCTGTCCAGCCACAAGCTGGCGCGGATTTGTATCACCGGCAGGCTGAGGCTGATGCTGCGCGATGGCACCGGCATCGCGGCAAACTCGAAATCGCCCTCATCCCAACTCATCGCCTCAAACAGCGCAGTCAGGCCGCGACTTACCCCCAGTAGCGCATCTACCACTTCGCCTCCCTCCACCCATACCTCAGCGATTAGGCCGTGATTGCGGAGGGTAAGCACGCCGCTCTGCCGCTGCACGTTGAGCAGCGAGAGCAGGGCGGAGACCTTGAAGGCGCGAAGGGTGCCGAACAGCAACACATCGTCGGTGGGCGGTGGCAGCAGATGGAGCGGGCGGGTAATCACGCTATGGCTGTTAGTGTCCATAGCGTAATTATAACCGCATTCTTGCGATTATGCAAGATGCTATTGCGAGATTGCAAGGAGGGGATGGGGGGCTTTACTCGCCGACGAGTACGGGGGATTCGTGCCAGCCTTCATCCAGTGGGGGCAGGACTTGGCAGAGGCCGACTTCGGCTAGTTCGACACAGATGCGCGTGACCGCGAGGGGGTCTTCCTTCAGTGCATGGGCGAGGTCGGCAATGGACATCGGGCCAGCCACCACGCGGGTCAGCACGCTCCACTGGTAGGGCTTAATCACCACATCGCCGCGCGGTGAGCTATGCACCCCGATACGATGACCGAGGCTGGGGATGGTGGTCAGCACGTTGCGCCACCGATCCAGCCACAAGCTAGCCCGAACTTGGATGACCGCGAGGCTGAGGTTGATGCTGCGCTGGGGGGCTGGGGGGGCGGTAGAGAAGAAGAAATCGCCCTCGCTCCACGTAATCATTTGGAACAGCGCGGGCAGGCCATGCACCCGACCGAGGGCGGCATCCACCACTTCGCCTTTCTCCACGTAGATGTAGGCGAGGAAACCGCGATTACGCACCGTCAACTGCCCGTCCTGCTGCTGAATGTTCAGCAGCGAGAGCAGGGACGAGACGTTGAATCCGCTCAGGCTACCGGCGAGTAGCGGCGGGCCAGCGTGGGCGTGGTCGAGGTCTTCATCCTTGAGTGGCGCAGTCGAAGGGCCATCGTCGTAGCTTTCCATAACTACATTATAGCCTACCTTGCGCGATAGTCATAGTGGTACTTTACAGCTACTATGTCATAGCCAATTTGGGCTATGCTTGCTCGTGGGGGTCCATCTCTGGCACTTCGATAGTCTTTGCCGCCGGACGGCAGATGCCGCAGTGCAGGGTATTGTCGGTGACTAGCACATCGGGCACCCCCTTGTGGTCGAGGTAGGCGGTGACGATGTAGGGCATGGTGCGGGCGTGGTCCTTGCACACCGCCCGCCCGCAGAAGTGGCAGACCCCATGCGCCGGTTTGTCGCAGTGCCAACAATTCATTGCTTATCTCCTTATCGTTCAACTCATACCAATTCGTCGGGCCGATGGTGTATTGACGTAGGGGCGGGCTGCGCTCGCCCCGGCCAATTTACATCACCACCTAACATCATTGGTATCATATCAACTTGTCGGATGCAGGCGGCGGATGATAGCACGACCAACATTCAGCAGGACGCGGCGCAGGGTGAGGGCGAGGATGACCACTCCGATGCCCAGTGCCACCTCGTTGCTGACCCGCAGCCCCGCCATCCCCAGCAGCCAATTGACCAGCCCAGCGAAGAAATTGACCCCCAGCCAAATCGCGAACAGGGTGTAAGCCGCGCTGAGGAGGCCGAACAGGGTGAACAGCCACTCGTCGCGGGTGAGCGTGCCCAGATGCAACAGGCGGCGAGGCAGGCTGCGGAAGGCGAAGCTGAGGGCGCGGGCGCGGAGCATTGGTATCTCCAGCCAGTCCATCAGCATGAAGTAGCC
>JBBSEE010000655.1:0-2182 GCA_038239995.1 Chloroflexia bacterium
CGCCACCGCCTACGACCCCGCCGCCCGCCCCCAAACTGTGGCCGCCTTTCTCGCCGAGCTACGCGCCGACGTGCTAGGGGCGGACCGGAAACCGACCATCGAAACCACCCCCACCGATATAGCTGACCTTATCCATGACATCAGATGGGGACTCGATGAGCAGGAGCCACCAGCCCCTACCTCGGATTGGCAGGTGATACCAGCACCCGTCGGCAACACCATGAACTCAGTATCGTTCGTCTCCCCTGATGAGGCGTGGGCGGCAGGCGAGGCGGGGATGATGCTGCACTACCTACGTGGCGAGTGGCAGGCGGTGGACACCACGGCGGCCAACCTGTTCGCGGTGCAGATGCTGTCCGAGGGGGCGGGCTGGGCGGTGGGCGACACCAGCATGATGCAGTATCAGCGCGGCAATTGGCACAAGCTGGATATATCCACGCTGAGTACCACCGAGACCCTGAACAGTGTGCATATGTTCACCCCTGATGAGGGCTGGGCGGTGGGCAGGCGCGGCATCATCGTGCGCTGCCAAGCCGGGCAGTGGGAGGTAGTGCCCCACCCGCTACGTCCCTTCGCCGCCCGCAACGAGTATGGCTTCATGCCCGCGATTAGCGATGTCTATGGTATTCCCGACCTCAACGGAGTATGTATGCTGAACGAGGCCGAGGGCTGGGCAGTGGGTGACGATGGGTTGATACTCTACTACCGCGACGGTGCGTGGCAGTCTGTCACCAGCCCCACCAACCAGACCCTGCAAGCGGTGCAGATGCTGTCGCCCGCCGACGGTTGGGCGGCGGGCTGGCGAGGTACGATATTGCACTATGACGGCTATGAGTGGCGCAAGGTGGAGTGTCCCAACGAGGCGTACCTGTTCGGCCTGCATATGTGGAGCGTGGGTGAGGGTTGGGCGGTGGGCAGCACTGGCAACATCTTGCGCTGCGTGGCGGGCATATGGCGGGAAGTGGTCAGCCCTACCGCCGAGCCGCTCCGCGCCGTCTGGGCCGCAAGCGAGGATGAGGCGTGGGCACTGGGTTACTTCGGCTATATCTTGCACTATCTGAAGACCGACAAGGTGAGGATTAGATAAAAGATAAAAGATGAAAGATGAAAGAGGATGAAGTACGTCTTAATCTTTTATCTTTCATCTTTTATCTTTTATCTCTAACCCGCCCCACCTCAGCACGGAGGCTGAAGAACAGCACCGCGACGATGAACAGGAAGAACAGTGGCCCCGCCCATGCCGCCCCGCCGAGCGCGACGATGAGGAATAGCAGCGCAAGGCTGATAATTGTGCCGAACATCAGCAGGTTGTCCTCAGCGAGGAAATCGTAGAGCCAGCGCAGTGCGCCGATGATGGGCTTCATGGCAACTCTCCTTGCGGCTGGGCAATTGGTGCGGGGGCGACGGGGTGATAGGCGCGACGCAACCAGAGGACGAGCAGCCAACTAGCCAGCGTGTAACCGGCCAATAGGAAGATGAGGCTCAGGTCAGGCGGGTTGCCCGGCCACTCTACCCCGGCGCCCTCACCCGCCCAGAAGCTGCCGAACGCCACCAACATCAGCCCCACCCCGAACTTCAGGGCGTTCTCAGGCACGCGGGACAGCGGGGCGCGGAGCAGCAAACCCACCGCCATCACCAGTGCCGCTGCTGCCCCCGCCCCAATGAAGGCGGGCAGCCAATTCGCGTTATCGCGTGCGCCGGTGCCGAAGGAGATGACAATGAAGGCCACCTCCATCCCTTCCAGCAGCACGCTCTTGAAGCTGGTAGCAAAGCCCAGCGCGTCGAAGCTGCCCGGCGCGGGTTTCGGCTCCTCCGTGAGGATATGCACCTCGGTCTGGTATATCGAGGACTCATCGCGCAAGGCCTTGACCGCGCCGTAGCGCAGTATCGCCTTCCGCAGCCACTTCATCCCGAACAGGGTGAGCAATGCGCCGATGATGAAGCGTAGGGTGTCAATCGGCACCAGTTGCACCAGCGACACCCCGAAAACCGCGATGATTACCACCAGCGTGATGCTGGCCGCCAATGCCCCCAACAGGCTGCTGCGCCAACTGCGCGTTACCCCCACCGCTAGCACGATGGTGAACGCCTCCACGTATTCCACCGCCGAGGCAAAGAACGCGGCGATGACTACCCCCCACTGCACTGCGGTCAGGCCCATATCGCTCCCCCCTTATCGTTA
>JBBSEE010000656.1:0-2177 GCA_038239995.1 Chloroflexia bacterium
ATCGAGACTGCCCACGCCAAGAACGTGGTCAACGGCTTCCCCGACGGCACGTTCAGACCAAACGCCAACATCCAGCGTGACCAGATGTGCCAGATTGTGTATAAGGGCGTGACCACGCCCTGATGAAGGTAGAAGGTGGAATCTAGAATCAAGGGTGAGGGCGTATCTTGCGGGATGCGCCCCCATCTTTATGCTTGACAAGGCTAGGCGCGAGTGCTAAACTGCGCTTTAGAACACACGAGTCAGCAGGCAAAACTTAGCATGAAGGGGGATAAGGCCTTGAAGCAAGATAGCAAGATGGAACGCTGGGCGTTGATACTGGGGGCATCGAGCGGGTTCGGGGCGGCCACCGCCCGCGAACTGGCCCGCAACGGGTTCAACATCTGCGGCGTACACCTCGACCGCCCCACCACTATGCCCGATGTAGAGCAGGTCAAGGCGGACATCGAAGCGACGGGGCAGCAGGCCCTCTACTTCAACATCAACGCCGCTAACGCGGAAAAGCGGGCGCAGGTGCTGGACGAACTGGCCGCGCGGCTGGCAGCGGATAGCGATGCGCCCAAGGGCAGCGTAGAGGTGATGATGCACTCGCTCGCTTTCGGCACGCTCAAGCCGTTCATCACCGACAACCCCGACGAGGCGATTACCCCCCAGAACATGGAGATGACCCTCGATGTGATGGCCCACAGTCTGGTGTACTGGACGCAGGACTTGATACGCCGCAAGCTGATGGGGAAAGGTGGGCATATCTTCTCGATGACCAGCGCAGGTGGGCGGCGGGTGTTCCTCAGCTACGGCGCAGTCAGCGCGGCTAAGGCAGCCCTAGAGTCACACACCCGCCAACTGGCACTGGAACTGGGGCGCATGGGCATCGCGGTCAACTGCATCGAAGCGGGTGTGACTGATACCCCCGCCCTTCGCAAGATACCCGGCAATGAGGCTATGGCGAACAAGGCCCTAGAGGTCAACCCCGGCGGCAGGCTGACCACTCCAGAAGACGTTGCCCGCACCATCACCGCGCTCAGTCGCCCCGACCTGAACTGGATTAGCGGGGATATTATCCGCGTGGACGGCGGCGAGGCGATTGCCAGCTAGCCGATGGGGATGAACAATCCCATCACCCGCGTGCTGATGCTTGCCAGCTTGGGGGCATACGCCTTCATCTATATCCCCGGCGTGGTCTTGCTCACGCTAGACATACATTACCCCAACAGCGAATGGGTGAGCAGCCTGCTGCTTACCCTTGCGGGCATCAGCGCGACGATGTGGGCAGTGGTCAACTACGGCTGGCGCGGTCTGCGCTTCGCCGCGCTGGTGCTGCTACTCTCCTTCCTCGTCGAATACCTCGGAGTGCGTACTGGGCGAATCTTCGGTCCATACCAATACACCAATATCCTATCCCCTCTGCTAGCTGATACCGTACCCCTCGCCATCCCCTTCGCGTGGGTCACAGTGGTGCTAGCTGCGTGGCGGGTGGTGAATGAGCAGGGCGGGCCACCGCCTACCCCCACAGCGGTAAGCGCAACCCACATCGCGGGGGAGCAGGGCGTGATTTATCACGCCCCTACAAAGCAACTCAAAACTCAAAACTCAAAACTCAAAATTGTCTTCGCTGGTTTGCTCATCATGCTGCTAGACTTGCTAATCGAGCCAGTGGCCGTCTACGTGACCAAGTTCTGGTACTGGCAGCAAGGGGGGGTGTACTACGGGATACCGGCGCAGAACTTCGCGGCGTGGCTAGGGGTGGGGATGGTGATGGCCCTGCTGGCCGCGCAACTGGGGGGCAACGGCAAGGGGCGCACCGCAATGCGCCCCTACGATAGTGATGAGACGGTCGGTTACGCCTTTTTGCCGCCGCTACTGTACCTGATGAATGCGCTGCTGTTCGGGGCGGTGGCGGTGGCGCATGGCTACATTGTGACTGGCCTGTTCGCAGTGGTGGGATTGGGGCTGGGGCTTAGAGGGTTGGCTCGGTCGTTGGCCCACCGGCCACCCCACTGATGCGATAGACTTCCACCCGACTGCGCCGCCCATGCACCTCGATGCTACCGCGCGGCTCGGCCACCACCTGTCGCCGTACTGGGGTGTATGTATTCTCGCTCACCAGTATCTCGCCGCCCTCCGCCGCCTCTTGCAAGCGGCGGGCAAGGTTGACCGCATCACCAATCGCGGTGTAG
>JBBSEE010000657.1:0-2174 GCA_038239995.1 Chloroflexia bacterium
CCCGCCGATATCCCGACACCCGCGGGGGCGCCAGCAGGCGCAAGGCGTGATAAACGAAGGCGTAGAACAGCACCACTGCCGCCGCCGCACATATCGCGGAGAAGAGATTTAGCCGCCACGCGGGGTCGTCGCCCAGCGGCAGGTTGCTGACCAGCCAACCCAGCAGGGTATAGAGCGGATAGCCGGTGGGGTGCATGATGCCCAGCGTGTTCGCCGAGGTAGTCATCTCCCCGCTGTCAATGAAGTTGATGCTAGGCGAGATGGTGACGAAGTATATCACCAGCGTGGCCGCCCCCAGCCCCGCCCCCACCAGCGTCGCCAGTGACAGGCGGTGGGTGGTAGCTATCGGTGTGCTAATCGTGGTGTCCAAATATGATTATCCTTAATCCAAAAAGGAGTTACGCCGCTGGCGGACATCCCCGCCCCATGGGGTAGGGGCGGGTGGTGGCCCGTTCTGCTCAACTGCGAACTCATATAAAAAGAAGGGGAGACTAGCGGGGGTCTGGGGGGTTGACCCCCAGAGGCTGACCCACCACCATGCTAATTGCCTCGTTCGCTAGCGACCATGCCCGCTTACGACTAGCCGACCGCTGCTTCACCAGTTGGGGGTCAACCCCCCAAACCCCCCCACCCCTCCCCCCCCTTGCGGTGGGGAGGGGTGGGGGGTGGGTTGCCCGCGCAGGTTGGTCCCCTCCAAAAAGGAGTTACGCCGCTGGCGGACATCCCCGCCCAATGGGGTAGGGGCGGGTGGTGGCCCGTCCTGCCCAACAGCGTTACCCCCCACCAATATCCAAAATCACTCCCCCCGCTCGTGGTGGGCGCGGCAGCGGGCCTCGTAGCTTTCGGTTGCGCCCACGAGGATGATGGGGTCGGAGTAGCGGGCAGGGCGGCCATCCACCAACCGCTGGGTGCGACTGGCGGGCGAACCGCAGGATAGGCAAATCGCTTGCAGCTTGTCCACGCTCTCCGCTTCGGCCATCAGGTAGGGCATGGGGCCGAACGGCTCGGCGCGGAAGTCGAGGTCTAGCCCCGCGCAAATCACCCGCTTGCCATGCTCGGCCAGCACGCGGCAGAGGTCTACGATGCCCTCATCGAAGAACTGGGCCTCGTCTATGCCCACCACCTCGGTGTCATCCTCCAACAGGGAGATAATCTCCGCGCTGCTCTGCACCGGCACGGCGGGGCGTTGCAGCCCGCTGTGCGAGTACACCTTCTCCACCGCATAGCGGTCGTCAATTATCGGCTTGAACACTTGCACCTTCTGGCGGGCGTACTCGGCGCGACGGATGCGGCGGATTAGCTCCTCGGTCTTGCCGCTGAACATACTGCCGCAGATCACCTCAATCCAACCGCCGCGCGGCACCTCTCGTGTTACCATCGGTTCGTCTCTCCTTCGCTCGCTGGTCTGCTGCGGCGTATTTTAACACAAAATCGCCGCTTGCCCAACCCTTGCCGCGTGGTATAATACCGCCATGTACCAGCATCTGCCTATCGCCCAAGCCGCGACCCCGCCCGCCCCCGACTGGGTGCGCGAACAGTTGGTGCCTGCCCTGTTCGGCCTGATGGTCATCCTCATCATCTTCATCGTCACCCTGCTGCTGGCCCGCTTCAGCAAGGTATTGACCTTGCGGCTAGCCAAGCGGGGGCGGATTAGCTTCAACCTCGCCGCCCTGCTCGGCAATCTCGCCACCGTGGGGGTGCTGACCATCGGCATCGTGGTCATCCTCAGCCGCCTCGGGGTGGAGTGGAGCGGGGTGCTGACTGTGCTGGGGGCGTTGGGCATCGCGGTATCGCTGGCGTTGCAGGATGTGCTACGCAACTTCGTCTCCGGTGTCTATCTGCTGATTGAGCGACCGTTCGGTATCGGCGACATCATCGAGGTGCGTGACACGCAGGGGCTGGTGCGCGGCAGCGTACAGGGCATCGAACTGCGTACCACCCTGCTCCGCACCGAGGACGGCACGCAGGTGATTGTCCCCAACGCCACCCTGTTCACCCAAGTGGTGATTAACCGCGATGCGTATAACCTTGAGCGGCAGACACTGGAACTGAGTGCCACCAGCCTACCCCTAGAGCAAATGGCAGCCAAGGTGAATAAGGTGTTGGCCGAGTTCCCCGAAGTGGTCGCCCTGCCCTCGCCAGAGACCAGCCTAATCAGCATCGCCGAGGGCAAG
>JBBSEE010000658.1:0-2173 GCA_038239995.1 Chloroflexia bacterium
AAATCGCCCTCTACAACCTGACCACCACCATCAAGCTGGGGGGGGTAGAGACCTTTGTGTGGGAGTTGGGCCGCGAACTGGCGGCGCGAGGGCATGATGTGACCATCATCGGGGGGCGAGGGACGATTAAGCACGATTACCCCGGCGTGCGGGTGCGAACCCATCGCTTCATCAGCCGCGAGACGTGGCGGCGTATCCCCTTGCTAGGGCGGCAGTATGGCTTGACCAAGCTGCTGGAACGCCTCAGCTTCGCCCTCTTCGCCCTGCCCCGCCTGATTAGCCGCCGCTACCATATCATCCACATACAGAAGCCGTATGACCTGCCCGCCGCGGCGATGGCCCGCTGGCTCAGTGGCGCAAAGCTGGTGTTTGGCTGTCACGGCAAGGACTTCTGGCGCGGCGACCGCCTGTTCACCCGCTTCGTGGACACGGCAGTATCGTGCAGCCGCTACAACGCAGAGACAGTGCTAGAACACTACCATATCCGCCCCTCGGTCATCTACAACGGCTTCGACACCAACCTGTTCGTGCCGCAGCCCCCCGACCCCGCGCTAATCGCGCAGTATGGTGAACATATCATCTTCTACCTCGGTCGCCTAGTTAAGTGGAAGGGGGCGCAATACGCGATTGCCGCGATGGCGGAAGCGGCAGGGGTGGACGACCCACTCAGTCGTGCCCACCTGCTCATCGGTGCGGATGGGCCATATCGGGGGGAGCTAGAGGGGTTGGCCGTCCGTCTCGGAGTCAGCGAACGGGTTACATTCCTCGGCAACATCTCGCATACCGATGTGCCCCGCTACATGGCCTCGGCGCGGGTGGTGATTGGCACCAGCTTTGCCAATGAGACCTTCGGCATGGCCCTGTGTGAGGCCAGTGCCTGCGCCCGCCCCGTAGTTGCCAGCGATTTCGGTGGCTTCCCCGAAGTGGTGCAGGATGGGGTCACCGGCCTGCTCTATCCACCGCAGGACGCGCCCGCCCTCGCCGCTGCCCTGCGTCGCATCCTCGCCGACCCCGCCACCGCCGAGGCGATGGGCGCAGCGGGCCGCGCCTACGTCCTCAGCCACTTCACATGGGCGGCAGTCGCCGACCGCGTGCTGGACGCATATCAGAAGATAGAGTGAAGTGATGAATTGCTGTAGGGGCGAATGGCGTTCGCCCTGAGCGATGAATTGTTGTAAGGGTGGGTGGCGCACGCCCTCGCGCCCAGCGATTATAATCTGGAGGACTGGTGATGCACGAACGTGAGATGATAGACATGGCGGCGTATATTAGCCGTTCGCAGGCTGGCCCCTGCTTCGTCTGCGCCCTCATCGCGGGCGACCCTGATTATCACCACCATATTATCTATGAGGACGATAATGCGATTGCCTTCCTCAACAAGTACCCCATCCTCTACGGTTACACCATCGTGGCTCCCCGCCAGCATCGGGAGCAAGTTACTGGCGACTTCACGGTTGACCAGTATCTTGCCTTGCAGCGGGTCATATATCGGGTAGGTGAAGCGATACAGCGGGTGGTGCCGACTGAGCGGCTGTATATTGTCAGCATCGGCAGCCAACTGGGCAACCGCCATGTCCACTGGCACCTCGCCCCCCTCCCCTCTGGCGTGCCATATGCAGAGCAACAGTTCCAAGCAATGATGGTAGAGCGCGGTGTCCTCCCCCTCAGCGATGCAGATATGGCAAAGCTAGCCCTCCGCATCAGCCACGCGATGCAGTAAGCAAGAGTTAGGCAATAATTGGCAACTCAAAACTCGAAACTCAAAACTCAAAACTGGCTGTTCCCGTTCGCCTTCTACCTGCTGGTTGCGCTGGCCTACAGATGGCCACTGGCAGCGAACTGGGCAACCCCGACGATGCCAAGCAATTGCCAGAGTAGCAGCGGCTACTCTACTCCACCGACCTCATCGCCTTGTTCACCCCGCTGCCATTCCAGACCATCAGCAGGGAGCTGACCAACACTATCTTGCAGCAGATGCCCTCGCACCAAGCCCGCTGCACCGGCAACCTTGATGTCTGCCTGCAGCGGCGCAGCTACCTCGCGCGGGTGCGGCTGCAAGCGGCGGGGCGGTAAAAATATGGTATACTTTACCAACTTTAATCTGACCGGAGGACGAATGAACATCGAAATGGCGATGCTGCCCACCTTGGTGCGCGACACCGCGCGGCAGGTT
>JBBSEE010000659.1:0-2170 GCA_038239995.1 Chloroflexia bacterium
CGATAAATATAGGCGTTAGTCCTGTTGCAATTGCGCCCACCTTGTCATATAATAGTGATAAGGACAAGCAGCGACCCGCTAATTGCATCGCGCAGATGGCGGCTGACTAGCGCAAACCTCGGAGCGAGTTCGGCATCAGGCGCAGCGGTGGCAACCATATATCATCCAGTAGCCGGTTTTATCCTTTTCTTCCGCCACCTCCGCAGCCCCACCTTCACTTGCCCCCCTTGCCTAGCGGTATTTGTCCGTGTCTAGTCCCACCGTCATTTGCTACAAGCTGTAATACGAATGCTACCCACACTACGCGCTGCTACGTCGCCGACCGCAGGTTGGTGGGCGGCGTGTGCTAGCTACCTTCTACTTTCTACCTTCAAGAGATTCCGGGGGCAGTTTATGCTAATCAAGCGGATGGGGATAACCGAGAGCAGCAGCGGCGGCGGCGGCGGCAACGATGAGCCGCCCCGAACGGGCGAGACCTCCGACCTTAACGTGGTGGGGATGGGACTAGGTGCGGCGGCGCAAGCGGGGCCGAGCGAACACAGCGGCCAGACCAGCCACCTCGACGCGATGCGGAACAGCGCGGCGGGTATTGCTACCCTTGCGCGAGGCACCGTGCTGCTGGACCGCTACGAGATTGAGCAGGTGCTGGGTATCGGCGGGATGAGCGTGGTATATCGCGCCCGCGACCTGCGCTTCGCCAACGTGCTGCGTTACTGCGCGGTCAAAGAGATGTTCGACACCTCGCCCGACCCCTCCACCGGCTTGCTGCGTATCAACAACTTCGAGCGGGAGGCGAGCATTCTTGCTACCCTCAGCCACAACGCCATCCCCAAGATTTACGACTACTTCGACCAAGACGGCAAAGTCTACCTCGTGATGGAGTACATTGACGGCAGAGACCTTGAGACTATCCTAGACGAGCGGCAGCAGCCGATGCCGGAGGATGATGTGTTGCGTTGGGGGGTGCAGATTTGCGAAGTGCTGTCCTACCTGCACAAGCACCAGCCCCAACCCATCGTTTTCCGCGATATGAAGCCCAGCAACGTGATGATTGACTCGAACAGTCGGGTGATGTTGGTGGACTTCGGCATCGCCAAGGTGTTCCAGAGCGACAAGAAGGGGACGATGATTGGCACCGAGGGCTACTCGCCGCCGGAGCAATATCGGGGTGTGTCCGAGCCGCGCGGCGACATCTACGCGCTGGGGGCGACCATCCACCATCTGCTCACCGGCAGCGACCCGCGCGGCGAAACCCCCTTTACCTTCCACGAGCGGCCTCCCCGCCGCCTCAACCCGCGCATCTCCCCGGCCACCGAGGCGATTGTGATGCGGGCGTTGGAGTACGACATCAATCGCCGCTGGACTAGCGCGGACGAGATGCGTCAGGCTTTGCTGGGGGTGCTGGCCCAACGCTCACCCACCGATGCGGCGGCACTAGGCGCGAACATGGCAATCTCCACCCCGTTCACTGCCCCTACCACCAATGGCAGCGTCGCCCCAACTACCGATGCGCCTTGGTCGCCCTCCCGCGCCTCCGAGGCGGGCACTGCGGCGATGGAGCTATCGGCAGCCACCCCAGTGGTGGGCGACACCACCACCGTGCTATGGACCTTCAGCAGCGAAGACGAAATCCGCTCCTCGCCCACCCTACACAAGGGCATCATCTATGTCGGCTCCTACGACTCGAACCTGTATGCCCTGAACGCCAAGAGTGGCGACTACTTGTGGAAGGCGGCCACCGAGAATGGCATCTCCTCCTCGCCAATTGGCTGGGAGAACCTCGTGTTCATCGGCTCCGAGGACTTCGGGGTCTACGCCTTCGACGCGGTGCGCGGGCGGCAGCAGTGGGTCTATCGCACCGGCCAACCCGTGCGCTCCTCGCCACGCATCAACAACGGCCTGCTCTACGTCGGCTCCGACGACCAGCACATCTACTGTCTGGAAGCCAAGACGGGGCGGATGGTGTGGAAGTATCGCTGCTGGATGAATGTGCGCTCGTCGGCGGCTTTCGCTAAGGGCAACGCCTACATCGGTTCGGGCGACGGCCACCTGTACGCGCTCGATGGCAGCACTGGCACGCTGCGCTGGAAGTTCCGCGCGGGCGGGCCAGTGTTGAGCAGCCCCGCGGTCGGCGACGGCCTCGTCATCTTCGGGGCGATGGACAACAGCG
>JBBSEE010000660.1:0-2169 GCA_038239995.1 Chloroflexia bacterium
AAGTCCAAGCCGTTCTACGTTGATACCTTCGGCCTGCTGCAACGTGCGGGCGTAACCGACGCGCAAGGGGCGGTCAACTACTGCCTCGACCTGCTCTGCGACGGCGACATAAGCGACGGCACCCGCAGCGACTTGCTCGCCTACGTGGGCAACCTCGACCTGAGCAAGGGCGGCGACACCGCTGACACCAAGATACGCGGGCTGATGCACCTGATACTGGCCTCGCCCGCCTACCAGATGAACTAGGAGGAACAGACCATGAGCCTCACCAGACGTGATTTCATCAAGCGCGGAGTGCTGATGTCGGCGGTTGGTATCGGTGCGCCCGCCTTTCTCGTCAAGGGCGCGTATAGCCTACAGCAGCGCGACGCGATTAACTCAGCCCACGCCTCAGCCACCGCGGGCACATCTCTCAGCGCGAACGCCGCCAACAACGCGGCCAACAACGCGATGAACAATGCGGCGATTGACAAGCGCATCCTCATCGTCATCCAGCTAACCGGCGGCAACGACGGCCTCAACACCGTGATACCCTACAGCCAACCCGCCTTCTACCAGTACCGCAACGTGCTGGCGGTGCCCAAGGACAAGGTGCTGGACCTCGACGGCAAGGTGGGCCTCAGCCCCTACCTGCCCAAGATGAAGCAACTCTACGACGGCGGCAATCTGGCCCTGATACAAGGGGTGGGCTACCCCAACCCCAACCGTTCGCACTTCCGCAGCATGGAGATTTGGCAGACCGCCCAGCCCGACAGCATCGGCACCACCGGCTGGCTAGGTCGCTACCTCGATGCCTCTGCCGCTGACGACCAAGCGGCGCGGGACAACGCGCTGCGGGCCATCAATATAGGCCAGCAGTTGCCCAAGACCTTCTACACCAGCACCACCCTCGTGCCCAGCATCGCCAGCCTGACCTCCTACGCCTTCCAAGCTGACACCCGCCACCCGCAGGAGCTATCCGCCCAGACCGACGTTATCAGCAAAATATTCCAGGAGGCGAGCAAGCGGGGCAACTACGAGGATTACATCCGACAGGCGGCGGTGGACGCGCTAGGCAGCAGTGACACGCTCAAGCGGATGGTTAGCTCCTACCAACCCAAGACCCAGTTCGACGCGAACAATCAAGTGGCGCAGGGGCTGAAGACCATCGCGCAGATGATTGGCGGCGGGCTGGACACCAAGATTTACTACCTGACCACCGGCGGCTATGACACCCATGCCAACGAGCTTAACACCCACAACGCCCTGATGAAGACGCTCGACGATGGTATCTACAGCTTCATGCAGGACATGATTGCACAGGGCCGCGCCAACGATGTGCTGATTATGACCTTCAGCGAGTTCGGGCGGCGGGTGCAAGAGAACGGCAGCGGTGGCACCGATCATGGCACTGCCCTCCCCATGTTCCTAGTGGGCGGCGAGATACGCGGCGGTATCTATGGCGACCACCCCAGCCTCAGCGACCTCGACACCAATCAAGGGCAGGGCGACCTCAAGTTCCACATTGACTTCCGCTCGGTCTACGGCTCGGTGCTACGCAATTGGTTCGGAGCCGACCCCACGCCAGTTGTCGGCAGCGGCTGGCCCAACATCAACTTTCTCAAGGCTTGACCTCAGATTAAAGACCAAAGATGGAAGATTAAAGAAGATGCCAGCTAGCGTGGGTGCTAGCTGGCATTTGTTTGCGCGAGATGATAGGCAATGTATATGTCGCCCCTCTTAGAACCCGCGCGAACTGAACAGAGCGGAAAGTAGGGTGAAGAACAGGAGCAATACGAGTATCGCCCCGATGACGAACACTATGAATACCACCTGCCGCGCCTTGTCCGCGCTGATGCGATGTGCAGGCTGCACCATATAGTATGTCAGCACCAGTTCGTAGATGCCAATGGCGAGGCTGAAGATAGCACTAGCGGTACCAATCCAACTCACTAGCACACTTAGTATCGCCAGCGGAAAGGTGTAGAGAGCATAGAGATAGGTTTGGGTCATAAAGTTGCCCTGCCCACCACCCACCGTTCGCGCCACCAAATAGACGAGACCGGAGCCGAGTATCAGCCCAATCAATGTACGGTGGTACCCATTGTTTAGACCAATTACTATCGGCTTGTAAGGTAGGTTCTTCTCCTTTCTGTTGGTTGGTTATTGATGTTCCGGCTGGCTTTGGTC
>JBBSEE010000661.1:0-2157 GCA_038239995.1 Chloroflexia bacterium
TCGTGGCCGGGAGCAACCCCGGCGCATACGCCGGCCCGGTAGCCCCGCTGATGGCCGTCCAGACACTATTGGTATTATTGTCCGGTGAAGATTCCCATTGGTAAGTGAACGTGCCGCTGCCGCCCGTGGCCGGGGCGATGCTGGTGAGAGGGGCCGGCGTGGTGCCGACACACACCGTTTGGGTCGCCGCGACGCTGCCCGCCGAGGTCAGGGCGGCCTGCACAGTGATGGCTACCGAGGCGGTGTAGCTAGGGGTACAGTAAGGACCGGAGCCAGTAGGCAGCAGCAACTGAGCCCGCCGCCGGAAATAGGTTTTGCCAACAGGTAGTGAGCTTGGTGGCGTATAGGTCGAGGTCGGCCCGCACCGTCAGCAGCTCATCGTAGCCGCGCTGCACCGGGTCGCGCTCGGCCAGCAGGGCGGTGGCGCGGGCCATCTCTTCCTGCGCCCTGCGGAGGGCAATCTCGGCCTGTTCGCGCTCGGCAGTGGCTTGGGCGATGCGCTGGTCTATCTGCTGAAGCTCCTCATAGCGTTGCTCTAGGCGGTGGTAGCGGGCGGATAGCGCGTCCGTCACCTCGCGCTGCGCGTCGTACTGTTGGTTCAGGTCATGCAGCCGCCCGCTGGCCTGCTCCAGCCGCCGCACCTGCTCCGGTTTGTCTGCCAGTTGCTGGTCGAGCAGGCGCAGGGTGGTGTCTATCTCGCGCAGGTGCATCTCGGCGCGGGTGCGCTCCTCTTTGGCCTTGGCCTCAAGTTGGTCATAGTAGCTGAGGCCGAGGATTTCGCCCAGCACCTTCTTGCGTTCGCCGGGGGCTTTGCGGGCAAACTCGTCGGCGCGGCCCTGCATCAGGAAGGCGGAGTTGATGAAGGTCTCGTAATCCATCCGCAAGGTCTCGTCAATCTTGCGCTGGCTGCCGCGAATGTTCGCCTCACCGATGTTCTGCCAGATGCCGCTGAGGGGGTCGCAGACTTGAAAGTAGAGGTGGCTCTCGCCCCCCTTGGCCTTGCTGCGCTGGCGCAGGGCGCGATAGGTTTGGTCGCCCAGCGCGAACTCAAAGTCCACGCTCATCTCCATCATCCCGCTGGCGATTAGCTCATCATCGCCCACCTTGTCGCGGGCCTTGCCCCACAACGCCCACGTCATCGCGGCCAGCAGCGAACTCTTGCCCGCCCCGTTCTCCCCGCACAAGCAGGCGAGGTGGATACCGGCAAGGTCAACCTCGGCGGCGTGGTAGGACATAAAGTTAGTCAGCTTCAGCTTTAGGGGTATCATGGGGGATGGCCGCTTTCCTTGCTAGGGGATGACACAAATCCGCCGCCCGAAGGTGGCGACGGTAAGGTTATTATACCGAGTTGGCGGGGATTTGACAACCATTGGCCGCGCGGGGCGCGACTTGACGCACGCGGGTAGGCGGCTTATAATGCCCCCACCTTCCTTCTACGATTCTAATCTTACGGGAGTCGGATAGATGCTCAAACGCCGCCATCTGCTCGATGCAGTGGTACTCACCCTCTATGCGGCCATCGCGGTGGTGATGACATGGCCGCTGGTCGCCGACCTGAGCGGTAGCTTGCTGCGGGGGCGGGTGGACGAGTATATGTTCATGTGGGGCTTCTGGTGGATGCGCTACTCGTTGCAGACGCACACGTGGCCGTTCTTCACCGATATGCTCTATCACCCTTTCGGCACTGAACTAGGCTTCCACGGCGGCCTCTCCCCCCTCATCACCACCCTATCCATCCCCACCCAGAATCTGTGGGGGGTGGAGGCCGCCTTCAACCTATCCATCCTGTTCGGCTACATCTTCAGCGCGTTCAGTATGTACCTGCTGGTCAACTATCTGGTGCGTGATAGGCGGGCGGCGTTCCTCGGCGGGCTGGTGTTCGCCTTCGCCACCTTCAAGTTCTACCACACCACCGGCCATATCCATATCATCAGCACTGAGTTCTTGCCCCTCTACTTTCTGTTCTTCATCAAGATGCTGCGCGAAACCGCCCGCCAGTACCGCTACGCTGCCTTCGCTGGCCTCGGCCTCGGCTTCCTGCTGCTGATAGATTATTATCAGACCGTCTACGCGATGTTCTTCTCCCTCTGTTACCTCGTCTATCACCTGTGGCGCAACCGTCCCCGCGCCGTTCGCTCCCACCCCCCGCCCCTCCCA
>JBBSEE010000662.1:0-2148 GCA_038239995.1 Chloroflexia bacterium
CCGCGAACCCCACATCGGTGTTCAGACTGCGGTTGAGGTAGACTGCGCTCCAATCCGCCATCACCCCTTCGCCGAACACCGCACAGAGAGCAATCAGGCCGAGGGCGAGCAGAGCGCGGCTGGGGCGGGCAAAGGCGGGGCCGCGCGGGCCATGCTCCACCGGCACCGGCAGCAGCCCGCGCGTCACCACCCCCACCACTATCAGCAGCGCGGCAGCAACACCTAGCAGGTGGGGCAGCGGGTCAATCCCCAACGCGGCAACCAGCCCACCCATACCCGCGCCTACCATCCCGCCCACGCTGAACAGGGCATGGAAGGAGTTCATAATCGGGCGATGATATAGCTGCTCCACGCCCACCGCTTGAGTGTTCATCGCCACATCCATCACCCCACTACAAGCGGCGAGCAAGGCGAGGCTGAGGAACAGCAACGGCAGGTTGGAGGTGAAAGGGGGGAGAGGCAGGGCGGCGCAGAACAGCAACGCGGCTATGCGCGTCACTCGTTGGCTGCCGAAGCGGGCAATCAACCAACTGGCGAGTGGCAAGCCGGATGCCGCCCCTACCGCCGCCCCGAACAGGCCCACCCCCAACTCGCCTGCGCTGAGGCCCAGCTTACCCTGCACCGCGGGGATGCGGGCAACCCAGTTGGCGAAGGCGAAGCCGTTGACGAAGAAGATAGTGGCTACCGCCAGCCGCGCGGCGCGGGGGGGCGGCACGCTTATCCCTCCCACACGCCGCTAACCGCCGCTTCGATGCACTGGGCCATGTTGCCGACATGAATGTCGAGGCCGTTGTAGGAAGAGTGGTAGAACGCGCCCTTAGCACTGTCGGTCGCCACACTGCGGATGCCGGTCTGCTTCATCGGCGCAACAATGGCGCACGCGCCGTAGGTAATCTCCCCGCCCGCCGCCTTGATGCGCTGGGTGATACCCTCTTTCGCCGCCTCCGCCGCCACATGGGGAGCAGCCATCACCCACAGTCGCGCCTTCACCCTGCGCCCCGCCAGCAAGTCGGCAATGTCGCGCATCTCCTTGAGCGACACATGGGGGCAGCCAAAGTTGACCAAATCTATCGCCACCCGCCCCGCCTTGATACCCAACGCCTTGTAGCCATCGCTGAGGTCGTCAATGGTCAGATACTCGGCATGGGGGGCGATGATCGCCTCGCCCTGCTCACTCGCCTCCGGGGTCTGGCCCGCCACGTGATAGAGGGCCACCCCACCAGCGGCGGCCATCGCCCCCCCCATCATCTTGTGGTCTTCGTCGCTCATTGCCGGTTCGATGCCGCGCAAGTAAGGGGTGCGGTTCTGGAGCAGCTTGCCCGCAAGGAAGCCCAGCACCCCGAACGCGGTGGTGTCAGGCAATTTCGCCTTCACGTCAATCACCACATCGGCGCGGCGGTTCTGGTCGAGGTGGAAGCCGTAGCGGGCGGTGCGCCCCGCGATTGCCCCCGCCAACGCGCTCGGTCCCCCCTCCCGATTGGTGTACGCCCCCAGCCGCGAGTTGGCAAAGATGACCGCTGAGGATTCGCCGAAGGCTACATGGTCGCCGCGCCGCGGTTGATTGTTCACGAAGTAGGGGGCACAAGTCACGATGTTGTCTATCCCCATCGCGCGGAAAGCGTCGAGGACGCGCATCTGTTGCGCGGCGAAGGCGGGTTCCGTCTGCATATCGCTGTGCTGCCAGTCCTCAGTGTCCATCCCGGCGGGGTTGAGGGTGGTGAAGCATAGCACCCGCGCCCCCTCTTGCACCCAATCTTCGAGGAACTCTAGCCCCGCCTGTCCGAGGTTCTTGTAGCTGACCCCGCTGACGTGGGCACTGTCTAGCGGCACAAGGTCGGCAGCCCCGTAGATGTTGCCCAGCGCGACGATTATCTCCATCGCCTTCGCCAGCCCCGCCCCCTGCTCTCCCGCCAACATCGCCTGCTCTTGGTCGGTTAGTTTCATGTTCGCTCCTCAGCGGAATTGCAGTTGTTCAGGGCGAATCGCATTCGCCCCTACAGCAAGGGACACAAATCCTGCCGCAACTATCCTTAATCTTTAATCTTTAATCTGCACCGCTATGCCGCGGCAAAGTCGGGGGCGGGTAGCGGGCCGATGTGGGGCATCTCGCGCTCACGGGGGTCGCCCTGTTCGTGCAGGATGCGGAGG
>JBBSEE010000663.1:0-2147 GCA_038239995.1 Chloroflexia bacterium
GCCATCGCCCGAATTGGTGGCATTGCCACCCGCCCCCTCCACCCAAGTTCCGGCACCATAAGAAAGCAGCATTATATGGACGAGGCCAACAACAAAGCACAGCCCCCCACCGCCGACCCACCAGCCGCCGCGGAGCAACCGACCGCGGTAGCAGGCGACCAACCCACAGCGGGGGATACTACCCGCGTGGTCCACAACTATGGTGGAGTAGAGGGCAACGTCAATTCTGGCCCTGGTGAGCAGACCAACATCCGTATAGACGAAGTGGAGGTGGAACGGGGCAACGCCTTCTTCGCGCCAGTGACGATTGACCAGCGTCCTAATGCCGCCCCCGACCCCTACGATGTGCATGGCCTGAGTAACCCCTACCTCGGCCTAGCGACCTATACCTATGAGCAGCGCAACATCTACGCCGGGCGCGAGCCGGAGCTAGCCGAGGGCCTCGACAAGCTGGTAGACCCGGCCTGTCCCAACCTGCTGTTCGTAATTGGCGCATCGGGTTCGGGTAAGTCGTCGTTCGTGCAGGCGGGGCTAATCCCCAAACTTGAGGCTTATTACCAGAAGCGGGGGCGGCCCGTGTCGCACGCGGTCTTCCGCCCCGCCCGCAAGCCGCTCACCCGCCTCGACGACGCGCTATACGACCTCGGATTGCCGCCGCATCAGCCACCCACTGACGCGGCCCAGCTAATCACCGCGCTGGAGTCGGGGGCGGCGAACAGCGTCAACGTGCTGGTGATTGACCAGTTCGAGGAGCTATTCACCCAAGCGGACGATGAGCAACGCGACACGATGCTGAAGATGCTCACCGCGCTGATGGCGGTGCCGTTCAGCCAGCTACGCACCCACGTGGTCGCCACCATGCGGGTGGACTACCTCAAGACCCTGTTCGACGACAAGCACCTGTTCGAGTACGCGATGCAAGGAACCGCGCTGCATGAGATGGACGCGGCCCACCTCAGCCGCGCAATCCTGCGTCCCCTAGAAGTTACCCACCCCGACAAGCAGTTCGAGCCGCTGCTGCTGCAAAGGTTGGTCGCCGATACCCTTCCCGATGCCGCCTTCCTGCCCTTGTTGCAGGTAACGCTGGAGCAACTGTGGAAGGGCGGCAGCTTGCGTTCCGGTCAATATCGCGACCTGACTGCCGCGCTACAGGAGCAGGCCTGCAGCGCATATGAATACGATGTGGGGGCGATGCAGCCGCGCCCCGCCCCTGACCGCGCCGCTATCCTCGACATCCTGCTCGACCTCGTGAAGGTTTCGCCGGACGGCCCGGAGTATGATGTGCGTCGCAGCCTGCCCCGCAGCCAGCTTGTCGCCAAAAACCCTCCCCAACGCAACCGCCTGATTGACGACCTGCTCGGCGCGAGGTTGCTCAGTTCCACCCTGCGAGCCGAGGGCGAGGTAGTGGAGATTGATGTCATCCACGAGACCTTGATTCACAACTGGGAGGTGCTGAAGCAGGCGATCGAACAGAACCGCCAGCAGCTACAGCAGCGCACCCGCTTCAACGACGCGCTGGCTGAGTGGCAGGCACACCAGCAGGATGACCGCTATCTGATTACCGGGGTGCGCCTTGAAGAGGCCCGCAACCTTGATGAGCAACACGACACTTGCCTTGAGGATGCCGCCGCCCGCACCTTGTTGCAGCGCAGCCTCGCGGCGCACGAGGCAGAGCAGCAGCAGCAGTTGCACCTTGCCAAGGAGGCGGCGGCAGCAGCGCAACTGGGCCAGCAGGTGGCCGAGGCCCGGGCGCAGGCCGAACAGGCCGCCCGCCTCACCGCGGATACTCGCGCCGCTGCCGCCCGTACCCGCACCCGTATCTTCGCCGTCGCTGCCACTATCGTTTCCCTGCTGCTGCTGGTCTCTGCCGCGCTGGGGGTGCTTACCGCGCAGCAGAACGGACAGTTGCAACAGCAGCGCGACACTCTAGCGCAGCAACGCAACGACTTGCAGCAGAAGGATAACACCCTCAGCCAGCAGAACAACCAGCTTGGTCAGGACAAACAGACCATCAGCAACACGCTGGCGACGCAGGTGGCACAGAACAATCAATTGGATGCCCAGAAGCTAGCCTTTGCCGCCCGCAGCGAACTGGCCGCCGCGCCGCAATCCGCGCTCATTCTCGCCGCCGAGGCGGTCAGCCGCGA
>JBBSEE010000664.1:0-2143 GCA_038239995.1 Chloroflexia bacterium
AGTGGCGTTGCCCCCCTCGGTAATAGCCGCGAAGTAGATAGTGTTGCCGTCAAAGCTGAAAGTAAGGTCGAGGGGGCGGCTATTCGGCACGGTCAAATCGGGCTGTCGCTGCCAGCTTGCCGCTTGGTCAGTGGAGCGATAGATGCCGCCGCAACTGATGGCGAACAGGTCATCGGTGGTGGTATCTATCGGCTTGGCGATGAAGGGGGCGGGCTGGTCGTCGGCGTTGATGGGTGCCCACGTCTTGCCCCCATCGGTGCTAGTCAGCATCCCCTCGCCGGGCGGGATGTCGGAGTTGCAGTTGGGCACATCGCCCGCCAGCAGGGTATCATCCGTGACCGCCAGTATGTTGGGC
This sequence comes from Chloroflexia bacterium, assembly GCA_038239995.1. Classification (GTDB taxonomy): domain Bacteria; phylum Chloroflexota; class Chloroflexia; order QHBQ01; family QHBQ01; genus QHBQ01. Next base: position 356 of record JBBSEE010000664.1, read on the forward strand.
AAGGGTGATTTGTCGTTCAGCTTCTCCCACTGCCACGTTGCGGGGTCGGCAGCATCGTCCCCCCCGCTGCGGCGGAACAGGCCAGCAGTGGTACTCGCCAGCAGCTTGTTGCTGGGGGTGGTCGCCACAAATTGCACGCTTGCGCCATTGACCGTCAGCGGGATGGGCGGGCTGAAGCTGGATGCGGTGCTGGTCAGGGGCGGGGCGGCGGTGATTTGCGCTGGCGGGGCGGACGGTGGCGTGGTGGGCGGGGCAATCACGGTGGTGGGGGTGGCCGCGGCAATCGGCATATTCGCCGCGGTCGGGCTGGCGGGCGGCGCGGTGGGGTTGTCGCTTGCGCCACCACAGCCAACGAGTAGCACCACGATGAGCAACAGGGGGAATAGCTTACGCATGGCTCAAAACTCCTTTGCCCCAGTCGCGCACAAGGGACTGGCGGGCGATGATGACCCTATTATAACCCATAAGTTAGGCTAAACGAAAGGTTGGTACGCGATGGAGACGCTCAATTTGACGGCGATGGGACGAGTGCAGCAGTGGGCGACGCAGCAGCCCGCGCTCCTTGCCCAAGAGGTGGCGGAGATGGTGGAACACTTCCCCCATTGGCAGCCCGCCGCATATAGCGGTAAAGGGCTGCTGACTTGCCGCTGTGGTGGCAGGCTGAGTTTCGCCGCCGCCCCAGACGAAGGGCTGCGCTGCGAAGCCTGTGGCAAGGTGCGGAAGGTCGCCCCGCATCAGGGGCTGCAACTGGCATGGGTCGGCTATCTGCCCACCCTGCTGCCAGAGAGGGTCGCCAAGCTAGTCGCCAAGCGGCTGCACCCCAGCCATATCTTGAGCGAGGTGGGTGGTAAGCGGTGGCTGCTAGCCCCCATACTGCTACGCTACCCCGACAACTGGCCGCAGGCGGCCCCGACCGTGCAATACGACCCCCATCTATTGAAGATGCTGAACTTGTCAATCGGGGCGCAGATACATACTGTCGGCGACCATGTGCTATGCCTGTACAGCTACAACGAGTGGCGCGAGGTCACGGCGCGGGTGGTGTTGCAGCAGCGGGTGGTCAATCATCTTGCCGCGCTGGTGCGGGTGGCAAACGGGCAAGCGGCCAACGATGCCTTCATCGGCCCCGCCCATCGTCACGACACCGACTACGGCTACTGGGACAGGTGAGGATAATGAACGAGGACGCATACTTTGCGCGGGTTTTGCCCATTGTGGGCGACCGGCTGGCGGGCAAGCGGGTGGCCGTCTTGCACCCGATAGCCGCCGAAGTAGCGCAGCTGCTGGCCGCCAATCGGGTGTCGCATTGGCAACTCGCCCTGCCCCATGCCCCTGCGCTGGCCGCCGAATTGACTGCCCGATTTGGACAGCAAGACGTGCAGGTTGGCGATGAGCTAGCCGGTGTAGACCTACTGATGGGCGGTGGCAACCTTACCGCCTGCTGGCAACTCGCCCGCGCCTGTAGCGAGGCGAACGCGGCGGGGCTGGCGATGCTGCTGCTGGATGAGGGCGCGGCCTTGCTCAGTCTCAGCCCAGATGCAGCCTACGCCCAACTGGGGGCAGCCATCGCCAGCTTGGGGCTAACCGAGGCGAACGTGCTAGCCGATGTGCCCCCTGCCCGTGCCTTCGACTACCTCGACCTCAGCCATCATGCCGCGCGAGTGGGCCGCGAGTTGCTGCTGGGCGAACGTAAATCGGGGCAGATATGGCGTATCGGGGCGGGCGGCTGGCCGTGGCGAATGCAGATTGCCGATTGCGGATTGCAGATCGGGGTTAAGGGCGGAGGGC
>JBBSEE010000665.1:0-2135 GCA_038239995.1 Chloroflexia bacterium
GCATCAGCCACACCCAGCCGGTTTGTAGTTGCAGCAACTCGGCCACCTCCGCCAGTGCGGTGTGCAAGGTCTGCTCTAGGCCGACCTCACGGTTGAGGGCTTGGGCGAACGAGTTGAGGATGGTCAACTCGCGGTTGCGCCGCTGCAACTGCTCGGTATCCGACTCTGTGCCGCTGCTCTTAGCCATAGTGCGAGTATAACATCAGCCGCCACTCGCTGGCAAGGATATGGTATACATGGTATTATTGCCTCTAAAGGAAGAACCACCAGCGGATTAGGCTCAACAGAAAGGATAATATGATGCAGCCTACTTGCACGCACCTCGACCAGATGCAGGAAGTTACCCCTAGCGCGAATGGCTGTGAGGATTGCTTGAAGATTGGCGATACATGGCTACACCTGCGCTTGTGCATGACTTGTGGTCATGTCGGTTGCTGTGACAACTCGAAGAATAAACACGCCACTAGACACTTCCACGCTACCAATCATCCTATTATCATCTCAATCCAGTCGGATGAGGATTGGGGTTGGTGCTACATTGACCAAGTTTACCTTAGCTAAGTAACCTTAACCCCCCCTTAACAGAGATTTAACTTAGCTTAATCTTCCCTTAACATCCCCTTAACCGCCCGCGCTTATTATTCTCTGGGCAGTGTTGGCCTCCAATGCTGTGTACACCCCCTGTGCCTTGCCCTCTGGCTGCTCGGCTGGGGTTTGGCTGTCGGTGCTTGACCGCGCATCCGCGGCCCAGCGATTTGTTTCCAAAGGAGAAAGGAAGGAATATGACCTCTTTGATTCGGCGGCTGCATCGCCTCGTGGCGTTGCTGGCAGTGGTCGCAGTTATCGCGATCAGCTACCCGTCCGCGATGGCGGCGAACGGGCTAGAGAAGATTAACCATGTCATCGTCATCTACCAAGAGAACTGGAGCTTCGACGGCTTGTACGGCAAGTTCCCCGGCGCGAATGGCATTGACAAGGCGGGCGATGCGGTCAAGCAGGTGGACAAGAGCGGCACCCCCTACACCAGCCTGCCCCAGCCGATTGACAACAACCAGAAGCCGCCCGCGCCCGATTCCCGCATCCCCGCCACCCTTGCGGTTGCCCCCTTCGACCTCTCCAATTACATCGCCCCCGACCAAATCACCGGCGACCTTGTTCACCGCTACTATCAGGAGCAATACCAGATTGACGGCGGCAAGATGGACAAGTTCGTGGCGTGGAGCGACGCTGCCGGGCTGGTGATGAGCTACTACGATGCTAGCAATATGCCAGAGGGCAAACTGGCCCAGCAGTACGTGATGGCCGACAACTTCTTCCACTCTGCCTTCGGTGGCTCGTTCCTCAACCACCAGTGGCTGATTTGCGCCTGCACCCCCAAGTGGGATGCTGCCCCCGCGGGCAAGCGGGCGATACTGGATGCCACCGGGGTGATGACCAAGGATGGCGCGGTCACGCCCGATGGCTATGTGATTAACACCTCCTTCACCATCAACACCCCCCACCCCGCCAACATCACCGACACCACCCAGCTAGTCCCCAACCTGACCGACCCCACCATTGGCGACCGCCTCAATGACAAGGGGGTAACGTGGGCGTGGTACAGCGGCGGCTGGAATGATGCCCTCGCCGGTAAGGCCGACCCGCTGTTCCAATACCACCACCAGCCGTTCGCCTTCTACGCCAACTATGCGGATGGCACCCAAGCCAAGACCGACCACCTGAAGGACGAGAAGGACTTCATGTCCGCGCTGACCAGCAACAGCTTGCCCGCAGTGTCGTTCGTCAAGCCGCTCGGCCCCGACAACGAACACCCCGGCTATACCAGCCTCGCTCGCGGCCAGCAGCACATCGCCGACCTCGTCAAGGCGGTGCAGGACAGCCCCTACTGGGCGGACACCGCGATTATCATCACCTACGATGAGCATGGCGGTCGCTGGGACCACGTGGCCCCCCCTGCTGGTGACAAGTGGGGTCCGGGTAGCCGCGTCCCCGCCATCATCATCTCCCCCTTCGCCAAGAAGGGCTACGTAGACCACACCCAGTACGAGACCGTCTCTATCCTCAAGTTCATCGAGACCCGCTGGGGCTTGCAGGCCCTCGGCACCCGCGATGCCGCCGCCGCTGACCTGAGCAAC
>JBBSEE010000666.1:0-2135 GCA_038239995.1 Chloroflexia bacterium
ATCGCGCAGGATATTGGTCATCTGCATCGCAATGCCAAGGTCAATCGCGTACTCCGCCGCCCGCTCGTCGTTGCTACCGAGGATGGGGAGCAGCAGCAGCCCCACCACCGAGGCGACCCGATAACAGTACAGCCGCAGTTCATCCCACGTCTGATACTCGCTGGGCTGCAAATCCATTCGCACCCCAGAGATTAGCTCACGGGCATGGCCGGTGGGGATGCGGTAGCGGGCGGCCACATCCTTGTACACGAGGGCGACGGGGTGGCGGGGGTGGCCGCTGATTATCTGCTCCTCCCAATCGTCCAGCGCGGCGGCGGGGTGGTCGCGCAGGTTGGGGTTGTCCACCAAATCGTCGGTGTAACGGCAGAAGGCGTAGATGGCCCATAGCGCGTGACGCTTCGCCGGGGGCAGCAGCAATGAGGAGACATAGAAGCTGCGAGCGTGCTGCTTGATGAAGGCGCGACAGTATACGTGCGCGGCGGCGATGTCATCCGCAAGGGTTTGACTGGCATGGGGGGTGAGGGGAGGGTAATCCGTCTTGACTAGCTGCTGATTATTCCGCAAACGCATCTTCTTTACCTCATCAACCGATAGCTGATTAAGCGATGTTGCACACAGTTTGTACAATCTACGTACAGGGATTATAACCGGATTTATCGCTCTTGTCAACATTATACACCAAACTCAGCCGTATCTCTGTACTTCCCATATAAATGAAGATAAGTTGGCTAGGCCGCCTATTAGATATAACTAGAAACAGCAGCGCGGCGGATTTTTGGCCGATTGGGATTATTACGAAGGGAGCAAGATAATGATTAAGCTAAATCGAGTGACATGGGCCATCCTCATCACTATAGCGATGACGAGTGTGGCAACTAGTAGCAGCGGGGCGCAGGCTCTGCCCAGCAGCAACCCCACCGCCCCCGCGCAGGCGGCGCAACCAAATCACCCAACAGCGATAACTGCGCCCAACATCGCCGAACCCGCCGCGTGGCACAACATCTACCCCGACTACTACAAGGTGCGGATGCTGAACGCCGGTCACGGTTGGATAGTGGGGCAGGCGGGGGTGATTCGGGGCTACTTCGGGGTATGGGGCGATTACCCCAGCCCGGTGACTACCGACCTGTGGAGCGTCTACCCCGTGAGCAGCAGCGATGCGTGGGCGGTGGGTGACAACAACGTGATGCTCCGCTACGTCACCGACACATGGCGGCTGGTCAGCGGGCCAGCGGGGTGCACCAACTTCCGCGACATCTGGATGGTGTCCGCCAGCGACGGCTGGGCGGGCGGCTCGGACTGCGCCAACGGCTCAGTTGGCAAACTGTTCCATTACAATGGCACAAACTGGCTACCGATTACCCTGCCCGCGAACACCTACGAGGTGCGTGGCATCCAGATGCTGGCCGCCACCGACGGCTGGATTGCCACCGCCTATTCCATTCTGCACTACCAGAACGGTATCCTGACCGTTTCCTATACCGCTACCAACTACTTGACAATCAACAGCATTGCGATGCTCCCCAGCGGCAACGAAGGCTGGGCGGGGATTACGGTCGGTAGCGTTGAAGGTGGCGAATACACCCTTTACTACAATGGCACGGCATGGGCGGGCGGAGTCGCGCAAGCCCAACCGCGTGGGGCGATAGCTATAATCCTTACCACCTACGGAGTGGCGGCCCTAAGTGCCACCAGCCGCTGGATTGCTGGTGCCGGAGCAATGCATATCCCCAATGGGGAGAAAATTGGCAACTCCGGCAACGGTAGCAACGTGAAGCCGACCAGAGCGGCTGGCGATAAGGCAGCGATGAACAGCGGGCCGCTGGGGGCGGGATCACAAGATGGAGTGATAATTGGCAATGCGGGCAGCGGCAGCAACGTGTGGCAAACTATCTACATTTGGCCAGCCAAAGTAATGTACAGCGTGGCGATGGTGGCGGACAACGATGTCTGGTTGGTGGGGACAAGCGGCTACATCATGCACTATGATGGCGTGGGGGTGAGCAACTACCTCGGTGCCCCGCTGGCAATCAACGGCCTCGCCTACAACAATCCCCGTCACGAACTGTACCAAGTCGGCACCCTGACCCACGCTCCCCCATCTCACGTTGGCCTGATACAGGTACTCGACACCG
>JBBSEE010000667.1:0-2130 GCA_038239995.1 Chloroflexia bacterium
ACTTGGGGGTCGTGGGCGCGATAGAAGGCCCAGCCGAGGAAGGCGACGGTGAACAGCACCTCGGTCACGATAATCAAGGCCCGTTGCTCGCGCACGAAGGCCCGCAACTCCGCCCCCAACCCGCCGCCCTCGCGCGCCAGCAGCCAGCCGGATAGGGCAGTGACGAGCAGCAGGGCGATGAGGACGCTGACACGGGAGAAGGCCATCAGGTGCAGGATACCCGCTAGCCACACGATGTAGCTGACCAGCAGGATACCAGCAATCTTCGCCAGCGCGTAGCCCCGCCCCGGCAACCTCCGCGCCAGAAATAAGATAATCGGGGTGGCGGCAATGCCAATCACTTCCAGCATCACCCACCATGTGAACGTATCCAGCATCGTTAGTCGCTCCTAAAGTAGAACTAGAATGTAGAAGATAGAAGGTAGAATGGTGATGTGTTTCTAAGCAGTAAGCCCCCAGCGGGGATTTGGGGGAGGAAACTCGACTAGCCATCAAGCCCGTCGGTCAACCTCAAACCTCAAACCTCAAACCTCAAACCTCAAACCTCAAACCTCATCAGCCCCCCAGCGCATCCAGCATCTTCTGGCACTTGTCGCGCCAATCCTTGTTGTCCGACTTGTCCGCGCCGTCGCGGAAGGCTTTCTTGGCGGCATCGGTGTCGCCCTTGCGCTCTAGGGTTTGGCCGAGGTTGTAGTAGGCCTCACCGAAGCTGGGCATCGCGTTAATCGCCTTGTTGAAGGCATCAACCGCCCCATCGAGGTCGCCATTGTAGTCGCGCAGGGCGATACCCAGCGAGTTCCAGCCGTCCGGTACGTCGGGTCGGTTGTCGGTGCCGCTACGGAGCGCGGCGATGGCCTCATCGTTGCGGTTCTGGCGATGATACATATCGGCGAGTTGCTGCCACGCGCTGATATCCTTGGGGTTGAGTTGGGTGGCCGCCTTGAACTCGACAATCGCGCCGTCGTAATCGTTCTTGTCGCGCAGGTAGGCGGCGAGGGCGAGGTGGGCACCGGGGTCGTCGGGGTTGTCGGCCACCGCCTTCCGCAGCGAGTCCAGCTTGGTATCGAAGCCGGGCGGCACGGGGCTGGGGGTGGGGCGCGGGGTGGGGGTGGGGCGGGGGCCGGAGTTGAGCGGCACCCCGGCCAACGCTTGCGGCTTGCCTACCACTTGGTAGATGCTGACCTTGGCGTTGCTATACACCTTCTTCAGCGTCCCCGCCGTGACCATATCCTCGAACTTGTTGGGCTGGTCGGCGGGTAGCGCGTACTTGATGCGCTCCACTTGTCCGAGGTAGATGTAGCGCACATCGTACTTGCTAATCAGCAGTTGAGTGGTCGGACCATCCACGTTGGGGTCGAATAGGTCGTTGCCATCCTTATTGTGTTCGTCCACCTGCACCGCATAGCGTTGCTCCTGCTCGTGCTGGGGGCCGAGAATGGTGGGGAAGCCGGTGAACACCGCCACGAAGTCGCCCGCCTCACGATAATAGCTCTCTGGGGCTTGGGCGACTACGGGGGTGCCGCTCACGTTGTCCAGCAGCCACTTAATCGCCTCGTACTCGTAGTTGAACACAATAGTGCCGCTGTGGTCCGGCTTGGGCGAGTAGCCGATGCTGGCGGTCTTCATCCAGTCTATACCGTCCAGCGTGCCAAGCGGCGGGTTCTGGTTGAACCGCTGGGTGAGGCGGCTCTGGGTGCCATACAAGTTGAAGCCGAGGCTGAACAGTAGGGCGATGAGGAACAGGGGGGTGAACACAAAGCGGAATAGAGTGGACGCGCCCCCCAACGGTGGGCGGAATTGCTGCGCCCACCAGCCCCACTCGTGTGGCGGCGCGGTGCTGGCCTCGGCATCACGGGTGGGTTCGGGTAGCGACGCATAGTTGGGATGAGGATTGGACTCTTGCTCCATATCTTGTGGCATCATCCCCGCCCCCGCGGCCATGTGTTGGAAGGCGGACTTGTCCCCGCTGCCGTTGCTGGCAAAGCTGGCGGCGGCGGGGTCGGACGGTTCGCCGGTCTGCCCCCATTCGTTAGCCACGTAGCCACTGCCATTACTGCTCGGTTCGGTGGCGGCGAAACTGGCGGCGGTGGGGTCGGACGGTTCGCCGGTCTGCCCCCATTCGTTAGCCAC
>JBBSEE010000668.1:0-2123 GCA_038239995.1 Chloroflexia bacterium
CACGCTGTCCAGTTGGTAGGCGAGTTCGGCGTAATCGAGCAGCGACTCGGCGGCGATATTCACCACCACCGGCGTGGTCCACCGCGCCCACTTGGGGGCGTACTCCTTGACCAGCGCGGCCACCCCCTTGTTCTGTAGCCCAATCGAATTGAGCATCCCGGCGGCAGTCTCTATCGTGCGGGGCGGGAGGTTGCCGTCGCGCTCATCCAATGTGGTGCCCTTGCATACAATCGCGCCGAGGCGATGCACATCCACCAGCTTGGCGTACTCCGTGCCATAGCCGAAGGTGCCGCTGGCGACCATGATGGGGTTACGCAGGCTGAGGCCACGCTGATTGTGTGGGGCGAGGTCTACACGTAGGTTGATGGTGGGGCGGGGCATGGGACTCCTGATTTTAGATTTTGGATTTTAGATTTTGGATTTTGTGTTGTTGGCTGCTCACCTCCACCCCCAACCCCTCCCGGTGGGAGGGGAGCAATGCTTACTTCATTCGCCGAGCGGTTGAGGCGTGACCGCTTGGGCTACTATCAGCCATGCAGTGGCGGTGGCTTGCTGGATTAGCTGAGGCTGGTCGGCCATCTGCGCGGCGGTGAAGGGGTTGGTCACGCCCGCCGCCGAGGGGCCATAGTTGCCGCTCTGGTGCAGGGGCTGCCAGCCGAGCGAGGGCATAATCCGCTCTACATCCCACGGCGCGATGTTGCTCAACACAAAGGTGTAGCCGCTGGCCTCTGGCACGATACCGTGCAGCCAGCGGGTCCAACTTTGGGTTCTGATGGGCGAGGCTGCTCCCATCATCACCAACACCAGCGTGCCGCCCGGCTTGGTGACGCGCCGCAGTTCGCGCAGGGCATAGGCGGGGCGGGGGGTGAAGTCCAGCACACAGCGGCAGTTGACTATATCGAAGCTGGCATCGGGGTAGGGCATCTGGTCAATGCTGGCTTGTACAAACTCGATCTGTGGGGCAAGCAACCCGGCGCGGGCGGCGTTCTCGGTGGCGTACTGCACCATGCTGGCCGTGAGGTCGCAGCCGCGCACGGTGTAGCCCTCCTGCGCGTACAGCACGCTGAGTTGCCCGTTGCCGCAACCGGCATCCAGCAACATCACATCGGGCGCGGGCGGGGGCAGGTAGGGGCGTAGCTCGCCCATCCAATCCTGCCACCATGCGGCAGTGTCGTCGCTGCCCCAGTTCTGCAAGTTGCGCTGATTCCAACTGGCCGCGCGGCCCTCCCACCATGTGCGGGCGGCTTCAAGGGGATTTTCGGCTGTGTCCATGATACCTCCCTTTCATACCTGTGTCTCATGCAAACGAAAAACAGGAGAAAACCCGCGGGGGTCTGGGGGGTTGACCCCCAGTTGGTGAAGTGCCGTGCCGCCAGTCAAGAACTAATCACCTTGCCCCGCCGTCACCCCGATGAGCGTATCTGCGGGTCAGCCTCTGGGGGTCAGCCCCCAGACCCCCCCGCCGTTCCCCTGCCTCATGCCTCATGCCTCACATCACCATCTTCCACAAATCGAACACTGGCCCCTCGCGGCAGGCGCGGAGGTTGCCGACCCGCTCATGCTCCACCACACAGCCGAGGCAGACCCCCACCGCGCAGGCCATCGCACGTTCCACACTGGCCTGTATATCGGGGCGAGGGAACAAACCGCCCGCCACCCGCTTCAGCGCGGCAAGGAAGTCGTCCGGCCCCGCGGCCACCACTTGGTCGGCCCAGCCCAGCAGCGATTTGACGTGATTGAGCGCGTTGTCGCCGCTGGCGCGGTCGAACGGCTGATACTCCACTTCGGGGGGGAGTAGGCTGGCGGGGGGGAGATAGGCCTCGCGCTCGGCCTCGACCAGCAGCGTGACCGACAGTTCGCGGGCGGCGGCGATGCGGAGCAGGGGCAGCAGGGGGGCAAGGTGGGGCTGGCGTTCGCCGCCCACGATAGCAAGCAGGTGGCGGCTGCGCTCGTCAAGCTGGTAGCCGCTGCCTAGTGGCCCGATTACATCCACCTGTTCGCCCTCGACCCGCTCAGTCAGCCAGCGGGAGCCGCGCCCCGCCACTCGCACCAGCAAGGCCGCGCTGCCCGCCTCGGCATCAATTGCGGCAAGGCTGAAGGGGCGGCGCAGATAGGGGTCGAAC
>JBBSEE010000669.1:0-2120 GCA_038239995.1 Chloroflexia bacterium
AGGGCGAGTGCAACCCGCCCCTACAGCACCCCGCCCCTCCCACCGCGAGGGGCGGGGGTGGGAGTACCGACGAAGCGAGGAATAAGATGATAATGCTAATCGTGGCGATATTGCTGGTCGGCGGTGAGCTAGCTGCCTACCTATACATCACCCGACGGCAGCGACGGATGGTGGGGCTAGGCACGCTGGTGCGCTTCTTTGCGCTCGCCTTCGCCGATGCGCTGCTGCTGCGCCTGCTGGCCGCGTGGCTGGGTGGGGAGGCGGCAGGCTGGGTCACGCTAGCCGAGGCGGTAATGTGGCTGGCGGGTATCGGACTGGTAGTCAGCTTCCTCCTCAGCCTGTTCTTCCGCTGGGCTATGCGGACCGACATTACCGACATCCCCGGCGCGGACAAGAGTGAGCCGCCAGTGGGCAGCGACGACACCCCAATGCCGTTCTGAGTGGCGGCGCGGCACATGGGCGAGTGACACCCGCCCCTACCACACGACTTCGATACTCAAACCTCAAACCTCAAACCTTACTCTTCATTCGCTTGCCGGTAGTTCCAGAACGCGGCGGCGACCGCGCTGGGGGGGGTGCGTCGCAGACGGACGAGGTGGGCGGTGAGGGGGATGATGAGGGGGCGCGGCGGGTGGCGATGGTCGCCGAAGGTTTGACCGAGGCCAATCGCGTTGGCAGATAGGCGGCTGCGGGGGATGAAGCCGAGGCCCGCCCCTGCCTCGATTGCCAAAGCCACCGGCTCGATGCCCTCAAGCTCAAGGGCGGGGGCGAGGTTCTGACGGTTCAGGCCGTAGCCCTCTAGGGATTCCTCGATGGTGTAGCGCAGTTCGCTACCCGCGCGGGGTAGCACTAGCGGCTGGGCGGACAGGGCGGCGATGTTGAAGGTCGCCTCATCGCTGACCACCCATTCGTGCAGGGGGGACACGGCGGGGACTAGTTCATCCTCCAGCAACAGCTTGCTATCGAACTGGCGGCTGCTGGGGGCGTAGCTCAACACCCCAAGCTCGGCGTGTCCACCGCGCAGGGCGGAGAGGGCCTCGGCTTCGCTCATCCATGTGCCGCTGATCCGCACCGCCGGGTATTGTCGCTGGAAGCCCGCCAGCAGAGCAGGCAAGCCGCGCACCTCCACGCTAACCGCCACGCTCAATCGCCCGCTCAGTTCCTCACTGGGGTCGGCGATGACCCGCTCGGTGCGATGGGCAAGGGCGAGCAGTTCGCGGGCGGGGGCAATCAACGCCTGCGCCCGCGCGGTCGGGGTCATCCGCTGCCCCACCCGCTCGAACAGCTTCATCTGGTAGCGCTCCTCCATCCCGCGTATCTGCATACTCACCGCAGGCTGAGTCATGTGCAGCTTCTGCGCCGCCGCGCTGAAGTTGCCCTCGTCCACAATGGTCAGGAATATGGATAGTTGGTAGAGACTAATCATGATTTTAGATAGTCGAACAGCGCATCGAGGGTGTGGATTTCGCTCTCGGCGGGGGGGACGGGCGGGTCGGCGTGCTGAGGGTAGCGGTTAATCCAGATGCCGTGCCAGCCCGCCGCTTGCGCCCCTTCTACGTCGTGGTTCTTGTTATCGCCGATGAACAACATATCGGACGGCTGGCAGGGAGGGCCGACAAGGTTGGCTCGCTCCCTTGCTAGCTCGAAGATACGCACATCCGGCTTCATCAGCCCCACCTCACCGGCGACGATGATGGTTTCGGGCGGGAAGTAACCCGCAATCCCCACCGCCTTAATCTCCGCCCACTGCAACTCGCGTGGTCCGTTGGTGATTAGCCCTAGCGTGTACTGGCCCTGCAACCGCTCTAGCACGCCCTTGCTCTCAGGGTAGAGGAACAGGTTTTGCAGCCGTACCCGCCCATATCGCTCCGCCAACTCTACAATGAAGTCCATATCAGTGATGTTCTGGTAGGACAAAGCCCGCCGCCAGAACTCGTCGCGGCCAATCTGTAGCGCAGCCACCCCGCCCGCACGGTAGGCCTCATCATACACCCGATTGCGGTCGCGGTCGAAGCGGCTACCGTCGAAGAGGGGGTAACGCTGCTGGATGAAGGGGACAGCGTACTCAGTCGCCCGCGCCACGCTGGTAAGGTGGTCGCAGAGGGTGCCGTCGAGGTCGA
>JBBSEE010000670.1:0-2120 GCA_038239995.1 Chloroflexia bacterium
TAGCCGCACCGACTCCTTCTTTAGCCGCTACGAGCCGTGGCCCACAGTATATCAAGTCAGTGCCGACGTGGCCCCGCCCGGTGCAAAGACGGTTGACCCCAACGGGAACTAGAGGCGAGTGATGAGTGATGAGTGATGAATGTGGTAGGGGCAGCTACTAAATAAAAGCCAGCAGCGGGGGTTTGGGGGAGGAATGCCGACCAGCCATCAACATAAAAGCCCCGGCTGAGGGCGCAGGGGGTTAGAATCGCGGAAGACGCGGAAGAAAACACGGACAACGCGGAAGAGCATATCGTAAGGCGGCGTTATGGCCCGCTCACCCGATTGGGGGTGGGGGATGGTGATAACACCGCCTTTTTCCGCGTGTTCCGCGCGATTCCGCGTCTTCCGCGATTCAAAGATGCGTGGGGTAGACGACCGAGCAAATTGAATCCCCCCTGCCGCTGTGGTACAATAGTGGCGGGAGCCTCCTTCCTCAAGCCCGCTGTCGCCAGAGAAGAGCTAGCAGCGGGCTTGTTTATAATTCCCCCAATAGGGTAAAACCTAGCGATAAAGGAGCAAGACGATGGATATGAAACTAGAGCTAGTGCCGATACCAGTCGCCGATATTGACCGTGCCAAAGCCTTCTACGTGGATAAGCTCGGCTTTAACCTCGACCATGATGTGCATCCCAGTGCCACCGTCCGCGTGGTGCAACTCACCCCACCGGGGTCGGCCTGCTCGATTGTCCTCGGCATGGGGATGCCCGGCATTGAGATGCCACCTGGTTCGCTGCGCGGCCTGCACCTCGTGGTATCGGATATTAGCGAGGCGCGGGAAGAACTAGCTGGGCGCGGCGTGGATATGGACGGGATTTTGGACATGGGTGGCATCAAATATGCTGGCTTCAGCGACCCCGATGGCAACACATGGACATTGCAGGAGATACCGCCGGAAACTAGACAGCAGGCGCGATAAATCCGCGCCCCTACGTCTGATTATTCGTTGATTCGTTTTCACGAATCCGTTGACTAGCCCCTCAGCATTACTCATCACTCCGGCAGGGCGAAACCTTCAGCCTGCTGCTTCGTTGTTATGTTATAATCCCTCGCGTACTGTGTGTCCGTCTCTATTCACCCCCACAAGGAGGAACTAGCTTTGGGTAAGAAGTCAACCGCGCTCATCTCCCTACTCAGCTTCATCGTGCTACTCAGCGGCACCGGGGGAGGCAGTAGCTTCGCCGCTCCCCATGCCGCCCCCACCACTGCCCCGCTGGACAAGCAATTCGCCGCCGATGCCTTCAGCAACACGTGGCAGCGTACCGACCAATTCGTGGCGGGTGGCAGCGTGTCGCGCTCGTGGTACTGGGGGCCGACCCCCAACTGGTGGACTTACGAAACCTACGTTGACGCTAAGGATGGCAGCAAGCTCCGCCTCGTCGAATACTTCGACAAGAGCCGCATGGAAATCAACGACCCCGCCGCCGACCCCCACAATCCCTTCTATGTCACCAACGGCTTGCTCACCGAGGAGCTAATCAGCGGGCGGATGCAGACGGGCGACACCAGCTTCGAGGTGCGTTCGCCCAGCGAAATCCCGCTCGCCTCCGATGCCGACGACGATAGTGCCCCCACCTACAAGACGTGGCAGACGGTCAGCACCATCACCGGCGGCAACGGCCAGCCCGCCACCGACCGCACCGGCCAGAAGGCCACCGCCACCATTGACAAGGCGGGGACAGTGGGCGACAACCCCAGCCTCGGCAGCGATGCAGGCACTGCCTTCGTCTACTTCGAGCCGACCACCCAGCACAATGTGCCCAAAATCTTCTGGGACTTCATGAACCAGAGCGGCCCGGTGCTAGAGGGCGGCCAGCGTGTCACCCGCCAACTGAGCAGCCCATGGAATTACGCCACCGGCCTGCCGATTAGCGAACCCTACTGGGTCAGCGTCAAGATTGAGAACCACCCCAACACCCTCGCGCTGGTGCAGGCTTACGAGCGGCGCGTCCTCACCTATGTGCCGAGCGCACCCGACGGCTTCAAGGTGCAGGTTGGCAACATCGGCCAGCACTACTACGACTGGCGTTACAAGCAGATCGGCGCGCTCCCCACCCCGACCGCCAAGCCCAGCACCCCCA
>JBBSEE010000671.1:0-2109 GCA_038239995.1 Chloroflexia bacterium
TACATCACCGAGTACGGCATCGAAGCGGGGGCACTCACCCACACCGAGCGGGTACACCGTTACCGCCAGTTCGTGGCAGGATGCCGCCTACGCCCGTTCGTGCGTTCGGCCGCAATGTTCATCGCGGGTACCAATCTACCCGGCAAAGGCGTAAGCTGGTCGGCCAACTACGAGGTAGGCGACGCAGTAGCTGGCCTTGCCTGGGCCTTACTAGACTGAGGAGCCTACAGGCTCTTAGTGAACTACCCATGTTCAAACCTTCAATCCCACCCGCGCGAGGGCGCGGATACGAAAGGAACATCTCCCATGCAGCTATCCGTTACCACTCAAGATTTCATCGTAGTCTCCGACTTCCCCCCGCTACTCACCCTTGTGCAAGCGGTCGCCAGCCACACCGGGGACCTCGGCCCGCTAGGCCCCACTGCACAAGCGTTGACCGACAAGTACAACACCGTGCTGGCAGAGCCTGTACCAGTCTCGGTCAAGGGCATCACCGGCACCACCACTGCCCAGTTCGTGCTGCTCGAAGACATCGCGGCTGAGTACAACGCACTGGAAGCGGCGTATGTGGCCGCACAGGAAGCGGGTGAGGTCTCTGCCCCTTTCTACGCTGAGACCGAATCCCTGCTTGCAGCGGAACCCTCGCTGTTGGCGGTGTCGGGCATCGTCGTTGAAATCCCCAGTCAGCAGACGGCAGGGGTCTAAGCTAATGGACGGCCCGCTACGTCGTGCCATCCTACTCGGTGTTGCTCTGCCGCCGGTTATCGCGGTGGTGGAGCAGCCCGGCTGGGACTGCCGCGCCCGCAGGTTGGTGGCCGTGCTACTATCCTTCGCTATTGGAGCCACCCCCGCCCGCCCGACCGACCGCACGGTCAGTGGGATACTCACTGCGTTGGTGGCGACCGTCAGCTACGACGCACTCTGGCAACCTAGCGGCGTGGCGGGAGCCATCGAGCAGGCCACTGTCATCAACCAAATTAGCGGCAATCAATACAATGCGGGAGCAGAGCAATACATCGGCAACCGGAACGTCAATGTCAACAATCCAGAAAGGGACGTATCGTTACCATGAACAACACTCTAACCGTTGCGGCAGCTATCGGCGTGATTTGGGCCACGCTGTCGCCGTTCGTTATCCAGTTCTGCATGAATGTGCAGTGGGCACCCGCCGCCAAGTTTTCGGTGGCCGCAGCCTTCGGCATACTGGGGGGTATCGTTAGCGCGATAGTCAGCGGCGCGATTACCGGCCTGCCCGCCAATCCTGCCGATGCCATCATCGCGGCGGGCATCATCCTGCCACTAGCGAAGACCGCTTACGACGACTTCCTCAAGCAACTCGGCTGGGTCAAGCCTCGGCTGGGTCAACCCTCGACCAACTAAGCAGACCAACATCACCGAGGGGTGGGGGTTCAACCCCCGCCCCTCATCACTAAGAGGGGACAACGTGGGACAGAACAAACCGAAGCGTTGGACGGTGCGGGAGAAGGGGGAGCTACTCCGCATGGTGAATGGTGGAGCAGACTTCGCTCAGTTGCACGATGTGTTTGCTGGGCGCACCCACCGCGCGGTGAAGAAGATGGCGAACCAACTTAAGAACGGGCAAGTCAACCCCACCAGTGAGGACTGGGCCAGCGGACGCACCGCATGGACAGGCGAGGAGCGTACCTACCTAGCCGACCCAGCAGTACGCACCCACCCCGCCGAGGAGATAGTCGCGCTAATGCGCGACCGCTTCGGAGTCAAGCGTTCGGTCAACTCCATCAACAACGAGCGGCGTAGGCTACGTGACGCCATGCCCAAAGTACCTCAAGCGGCTACCCGTGTTCTGCCCGGCACTGGCTATACTGAGGAGACCCCTACCGACTACCGCGCGATGCTCAGTCGCACCCCTACTATCCGCCTCACGTGGGATAACCAGTTCCACCCGTCCAAGTCGCTAACCGTGCCTAAAGTGGCAGCGATGGTGTGCAGCGACCTACACTTCCCCAAGCTCAATCGGGTGTTGGCGATGCAGATGCTCATCCTCGGCTCCGCACTTGGCTGCAAGAGCTTGTGGGTGGGTGGGGACGTGGTAGATGGTGCATCTTACTCCCGTTGGGACGCACTGCA
>JBBSEE010000672.1:0-2107 GCA_038239995.1 Chloroflexia bacterium
ACTGGGGCGGAATGGCCGCGCCATACCCTCGGCACCCCCGGCTCGTCCGGCACCATGGGCGGGCGGGTCTACGACGCGGTCAGCACGCAGGGGATTACTGCCACCATCGTCATCTCTG
Source organism: Chloroflexia bacterium (assembly GCA_038239995.1). Lineage (GTDB taxonomy): Bacteria > Chloroflexota > Chloroflexia > QHBQ01 > QHBQ01 > QHBQ01. The sequence goes on from JBBSEE010000672.1 coordinate 119, forward strand.
GGCTAGTGGCAAACAGCGGGTCCAATGGCAACTACACTCTCCCCGGCATCCCGGTCGGCACTTATGTGACCACTGCCACCGCGCAGAGCGGCTGTTACGCGCCTCTAACTCAGACGGTGAGCATCGGTTCACCGCCCCCCAACACCATCAAGGTCAACTTCCCGCTCCGCAACCTCTGCGTTACTGCCACTCCTACGAACACTCCCGGCGGCCCCACCAACACGCCCACCCGTACTCCCACCAATACGCCCACCACGCCGCCGACCGCTACGCCCACTAGCACGCCAGTGCCGCCCACCAATACGCCGACATGGACACCGGGTGGCCCCACTATCACCCCCAGTAACACGCCGACGATTACGCCCATCCCCCCCACTAGCACGCCGACCAATTCGCCCATCGTCCCTACTAGTACACCCACCGATACGCCCAATGGCCCGACCAGCACGCCCACTCTTACGCCCACTGATTGCCCCAACCCCTTCGTGGACATATCGGGCAACCTGTTCTACGGCGCGATACACTATCTCTACTGTCGGGGGGTGGTGAGCGGGATAGACGGCACCCACTTCGGGCCGAGCGGCATCTCTACACGGGGACAGTTTGCTAAGGTGGTGGTCAAAGGCTTCGGGATAGCGCCTTACACCCCCACCACGCAGGACTTCACCGATGTGTCGCCCAGCTACTTTGCCTACCTGTACATCGAGAGCGGCTTCCATGCCGGTATCCTCAGCGGCTACGACCCCGCCACCTGCACCGCCAATGGCGCGTTCTACCCTTGCTATCTGCCCAACACGCCCATCACGCGCGGGCAGCTAACCAAGCTGGTGGTCAGAGCGGCGCATTACACCCTGATTACCCCGATTGGTGGGGGACAAACCTACTCCGATGTGCCACCCAGCAACGTGTTCTACTTGTACATCGAGACCGCGCACAGTAAGAACGTGGTCAACGGCTACCCCGACGGCACCTTCCGACCCAACAACAACATCCAGCGCGACCAGATGTGCCAAATCGTCTACAAGGGGGTGACTACTCCTTAGCGAAGGTAGAATGAAGAAGGTAGAATCTAGAATCAGCTGTGTTCAAATCTTGATTCTAGATTCCACCTTCTTCATTCTTGATTCCAGCCCCTACATCATTGGGCTGCCCTTGCGACCGACCTAATCAGTTTATCCGTTTTCTCAATCCGTTGGCTGGTCATCCCCTAACCTTATGTAAAATATTTGACAATTGCGCCCCTGTGTTAAGTAGTTGACAGTCAGACCCCCGTGCCGCGGCTATAATAGGCTCTGATTAGGGTATTGACAGCGTTCCGAACTGTGTGCTATACTCATCCTGCCTCAATCCGGCCTCGACCCAACTTCAGTCCAATTCAGAGCAACACAACTAAATCTGTCAAGCCCAATATCAACGGCGGAAAGGTGATACGCGGGTGACGAGTCAACATCCCCCTCCCTCCCAAGAGGCGGCCACTATGAAGCTCGATTTGTCGCGCGAGGTGCTGGGCAACCCCACCCTCAGTGCCTTGTTGCAGCGCGAGCTAGGCCGCTACAACCTGAACGGTATCCCTCCTTCCAACGAGCCGCGCATCCAGAGCGGGGTGGGGGTGCTGACCGTTACCGATGCCAGCGGGATGAGCCGGCCAGAACCGTACATCATGATTGAAACCCCGCCCGGCCCTAGCCTGCAAGAGTTGCTGCAAGCGGGCGTGACCCTAGAGTGGCCGGAGGTGGCGGCGATAATCTACGCGGCGGCCAACAGCCAGCAAGCTCTGTGCCGCGCTAACTACGTCGAGGTCAGCCCCACCAGCATCTTCGTGGGCCTCGATGCGGCGGGCACGCTCACGGTGCGGGTCGCGCCGCCCGGCCTGAGCAACATCCTCTATCTTACCCACACGGGCGAGAGTATGGGATTGCGCGGCAGCGTGGTCAACCTACCCAGCTACGCCTACCCGCCAGAGTTGGCGGCGGGTGAACCGCTGAACGA
>JBBSEE010000673.1:0-2103 GCA_038239995.1 Chloroflexia bacterium
CGTGACGGCGGCGCAGCTTGACCGAACGGTGAATAGGTCTCTCCATTACTGGGCGGGGGCGAAACTTGGCCGAACGGTGACGCGGGGGCCGTGCCGAATGGCGAGGCGGGCGCGGTCATTGGCGGGGGCGCATCGAATGGTGAGGCCGGAGCTTGCATAGATGGGGTAGGCACATCGAACGGCGAGGCCGGGGCTTGGATAGATGGGATGGGTACATCGAACGGCGAGGCGGGCGGCTCGGCGCGGCCCTTTGACGCAGCCAGCGAGGTGGTGTCTAGCGAGGTCGCGTCGGCGCGTTGCTGCTCTAGCCAGCGCAGCCCAGCGGCGGCGCGGGCATTGTTGGGGTTGATCTCCAGCACGTTCTCAAGGCAAATCTGCACATCGTCGGGGCTGTCCACCACGCCACTGAGCCACAGCCACGCCTGCTCGTTGCGCTCGTCAAGCTGGACTGCCTGCTGCAAGAGGTCGGCGGCGGCGGCGCGGTCGCCCCGCTTGGTCGCCTCGATACCTTGCTGCAACAGAGTGCCTGCATCTATCGCCATAATTCGCCCCTTCCTAAATGGTCACGCGGCGAGGTACCACCCGCTGCTTCTCCGCCTCGATAATCGCCACAATCTGGCGGGCCGCCTCGGCCTGTTGGTTGTCATAGTTGACCACGATATAATCGAACTTGGGCATCTCTGCCATCTCGCGGTGGGCGGCGCGGATACGCAGGGCTAGCTCGACCTCATCCTCAGTATCGCGGCGGCGCAGCCTGCGTTCCAGCGTGGCAAGGTCGGGGGGGGCGAGGAAGATGAGTATTGCTTGGGGGGTAATCGCCCGAATATGCGCCGCACCCTGCACATCTATTCGCATCACCACATCGCGACCTTGCGCCAAACCGGCCCGCACCTCGCGGCGGGGCACGCCGTAATAGTTGCCGTACACCTCGGCCCGCTCTAGGAACTCGCCTGCCGCCACCCACTGTTGGTATTCGGCCACGCTGAGGAAATGATAATCCACGCCATCCCGTTCGTTGGGGCGAGGCGGGCGGGTGGTGGCGGTGACTGGGAAGTAGAAGGGGAATTGCAGCTTACGCATATAGTGCAGCAACTCATCCTTGCCCGCCCCACTCGGCCCCGACAGCACTACCAACTGCGGGTTGTCCCGCTGCCCCACCCGCGCCCACGCCTGCTGCTCATCCCCCTCCGGCTGGTTTGTCGGCATTGTCGCTCCGTTGTATAATAACTTACACCCATCACCCCATGTTACGCATCGCCACCGTATACCATGCGATGCAGAGAGGTATCCATGTTCGATAGCCTGACTATTGCCGCGGTCGCCGATGAACTGAACCGCCGCGCCTGCCCCGCGAAGATACAGCGGGTGCTGGCCCTCGGCCCCCTTGCCCTCGGCTTGGAGCTATATGTGCAGGAGCATCGCCGTCGGCAGCTAATCATCTCTGCCCACCCCGACCATGCCCGCCTCCACCTCAGCGACCAGCCACTCACCCGCGACCCCGCCCTATCCGACTCGCCTCTGTTGCTGTTGCTGCGTAAGTATGTGCGCGGCGGGCGGTTGCTCACGGTTGCCCAGCCCGGCCTAGAGCGGGTGTTGCTACTCAGTATAGCGAAAATCTTGCCACTTGGCAAGGATAGCCATACATATTATACCGAGTCTGTCAATACCTCTGATGATAACGATGCCGAAGAAGAAGAAAACGGCGAAGAGGTCAGGGTGCGGCTGATAGTGGAGATGATGGGGCGGCATAGCAACATCATCATGGTGGATGAGGGGGGAACGATTATGGACAGCCTGAAGCGCGTCCCCGCCAGCCTGAACCGCTACCGCGTCATCCTCCCCCACCAGCCCTACGTCGCGCCCCCCGCGCAGGACAAGCTCGATTTCGCCCGCCTCACCCCCACCAGCCTGCAAGCTGCGGTGCAGGATGCTGCACATAGCGGGGGCGACAAGAAGGGTGGGGGGCAGTTGTGGCAGGCTCTGGTAGCTACCCTGCAAGCGACCAGCCCGCAGATGGCGAAGGAGATAGTCTATCGCGCCACCGCCAGCGTGTCCACCCCCACCGCCGAGTTCGCCACGTGGCCCGACCTCTATGCCGCCGCC
>JBBSEE010000674.1:0-2098 GCA_038239995.1 Chloroflexia bacterium
CACTTTTTCCACCACGCTCATCACGCCCTGATTTGTAGGGGCGGGGGTGCTGGGCAACTGCGCGGGCGGCTCGAAGTCGGCGATGATGTCGGCACTGACCAGCATCCCCCGCTGGCGGCTGGCGGGCAGGTCATAGGTTAGCTCGGCACTAGCGACGCGGAAGCGACCGGGGTCGGAGGGGGGCAGCAGTAGCTCAAGCATCAGGGCTTGCCCCCGCCCCCGCTCGATTTGGCCGAGGTAGTATTCGCTGACCACCCCGAAGTCGGCCCCGATGTTGGGGGCGGCGGCGAGTTGGCTAATCTGCGGCACTATCTTGTAGGTGTTACGCAGGCTGACCCCATTGGCAAGGCGGAAGCGGAGGGTGGCGTTGTCAATCACCACCTGCTGCAAGGAGCGCACCGCCTCTTGGAAGTAGTCCACGATGCGGGAGGGCTGGTCAACATAGTCGGCCACCCCGCCGCTGCGGGCGGCTAGTTCGTCCAGCAACCGCTCGTTCCAGTCGGTGCCGATGCCCAGTGCGGTGATACCCACGTGCTGCTGGGCGGCGGCAGTGGCGGTGTTCAGGCAATCGGCCTCCGCTTCGCTGCGCCCATCGGTGAGCAGCACCATACGGTTGAGCGGCTGATTGTTCGGCCCCCCCAACCGCGCACCCAGTGCCAGTTGACGCAACGCCTCGCGCATCGCGGGGGCCATGCGCGTGCCACCGCTCGGTATCAGCCCGTCCACATCCCGCTTCATGCGCGGGCGATTCATCTCGCTGGCTAGCTGGGCGGGGATGACAGTCTGGTGGCGGCTGTTGAAGGCGACCACCGCAATTGCATCCTGTGGGCCGAAGCGGTCCATCACTAGCTTGACCGCCTCTTTGGCGTAGCCGAGCTTGTTCTGCGCCTCCATGCTGCCGCTGATGTCAATCACCAGACACATATTCAGGGAGGTAGGGGCATCGCTGAAGGCGGCGGGGTTGGGGCGCACCTCGACCATCGCTTGGGCCAACTGCACCGTACCCAGCGCGGGTAGGGTCGGGCGGGCCATTTGCACATTCAGGGTAATCGGGTCGGGCATAATTCTCCTAACATCAGAGCGAAGCGTAGCCCCAGCGTGGCTTGGGGGTCAATCCGCAGCACCGCGTCTTCCTCATGCTGCCCCTCGACGAAATCCACCCGCCACGCCCGCAGCTTGGCCGCCGCCTCTGATAGGTTGGGGACAGCGAGGTAGATAGTGTCTATCTCGGTGCTATCCGGGGCTTGACCCTCGGAATGCTCATCGGGGCGAGGCAGAGGCTCGATGAAGCTGCCCTCGTCGGTGGGGTAGAAGGGGGTGCCATCATACCCAACAACGGTGTTCATCAACCAGAAGTTATAGGTGTAGAGATAGTCTACTACCTCCTCGGTGACGCTGAGGCTGACCCCGGCAATGCCCTCGTAGTCAATCTCATGTTCCAGCAACCCTTGCGTGCGCCACAAGTCCGGCCCCCAGCCCGCAGTGTACTGGATGACGAAGGGGACGACGCGAAACAGGTCGCCCTCCAGACCCGCGACATGGCTGCTCATCCACGCCCGCACGCTGCCGTCCGTCATCTTGGCCTCACCATAGCTGGGTTCGGACAGGGTGCCACCATATTCGCGGCTGCGGCCCACCAACGCGCTGAGATCGTTGGTACGTAGGGCAAACCCGAACTGGCTCGGCCCCGCGTCGAAGTAGTGATAATCATGCTCCTCACCCGCGATGGCGGCGGGTTGGTCGTGGCTGACGAGGCCGAGCAGCTCCAACGATGTACCGTTGGCGAAGCGGGCCATGCGGTTATAGGTAACGCTGCCGGTGTGGTAGCTGGGCGGGGCGAACACCAGCCCCAGCGACTTGCCTAGCTGCTCCACTGCCGCCTCCATGTCGGGCACGGCGATGAGGATATGGTCAAGGTAGATAGTCATAATAATGTAGAAGGTAGAATGTAGAATGGGGCGCAAGCCCCACCAATTAAGCCCCCAGCGGGGGTTTGGGGGAGGAAGGCCGCCCCGCTATTTTGCTAGAATGCTAACGATAAAGCCAAAAATGCTTTCGACAACGTATTTGCCACTTCGACATTTCTCCCCCAACCCCC
>JBBSEE010000675.1:0-2093 GCA_038239995.1 Chloroflexia bacterium
GTAGGAAGATGGCGGCGAGGGCGGCAGCGACGAAGAAGGTGATGAGCTTGGCACTCAATTGGGTGGTGTACACCGAGGCAAGTTGCTGGCTGTCGAACCACAACCAATCCACCGCAATGTCGAACAAGGCGGGCAGGGTGAGGAACAACAACACTGCCGCGCCGATAAGCACTATGCAGCCACGTGGCACAGGAACATCCTCCGTTCTGGCCTCCTACGCCTGCTCCCGATGAGCAGGGGGTCAGAGACTTTGACAACCGATTGCGTATGTTCATTGTACTACATTTCCCCCCTGAAGCAAAGTGGCAATATTTGGTAATGGTACTTCTAGCCTTCAACTATATCACCCAAATGTGCTATAATAAGGGCGGGCAACGAACCGAAAGGTGGTGGCTAGATTGAGCGACAGCCAGTTAATCTCTATCGTTTGTACCACGTGCGCGACCGAGTACAGTGCGGCCCAGTTGCAAGGGTTCTGTACCGTGTGCGGCAAGGTGCTATATTGCGTCTACGACACCGCTCAGGTCAAGCAGCTTTTGACCAAAGAGGAGCTGGCGAAGCGGAGCGCGGGCATCTGGCGGTGGCGCGAGTTGCTGCCCCTGCGCGAAGCCGCCAACGCGGTCAGCCTCAGCGAAGGCAACACCCCCCTGCTGCCCTGCCCCCGTATTGCCGAGCAGTTGGGCTGTCGCAGCCTATTGCTCAAGGATGAGGGGCGCAACCCTACCGGCAGCCTGCGGGCACGGGGGATGGCGGTGGCGACCGCGGTGGCCCGCGAACAGGGCATAACTTCCATATCCGTCCCCTCGCTGGGCGATGCCGGTGACGCGCTAGCGGCTTATGCCGCGCGGGCGGGGCTGAAGGCATACTCGTTCATCCCCTACAAATCTTCGGTGGTGCATCTGGCCTTGGGGGTAGCGTGCGGGGCGAACACCTATCGGATTGACCGTATGGAGATGGAGAGCAATCAGCTAGTCCGCGCCCTCGCCCAACGCTTCGGCTGGTTCGATGCCAGCGCGATGCGTGAACCCTACCGCATCGAGGGGGAGAAGACGCTGGGCTATGAACTGGCCGAGCAGTATGATTACAAGCTACCCGATGTGCTAGTCTACCCGCTGGGCAGCGTCATCGGCCTCGCGGCGATTTGGAAGGGCTGGGCCGAGCTTGAGGCTATCGGCTGGCTATCGAGTAAGCGACCCCGCGTCTACGCTATCCAGAGCGAAGGCTGCGCCCCCCTCGCCGAGGCGTTTATCACCGGCAAGGAGCAGGCGGAGATATGGGAGCAGACCAGCACCCGCTACCCTTCGCTGCTCATCCCCCGCGTGGTTGGCGATTATATCGTGCTGAAGCTGGTGCGCGACAGCGGCGGGCGCATCCTGACGGTCAACGATGACGATATTGAGAAGGCCCAGCTAGAGATGGGAGAGCGTGAGGGTATCTTCGTCGGGCCAGAGGGGGCGTTGGCCTTCGCGGGGCTGAAGTATCTGCGGGCCACCGGCACGATTGCGGGGGGGCTGTCCATCGCCCTAGTCAATCCGGCCAGCGGGATGAAGGAGCCGGAGGTAGTCAACCTCGACAATATGCCGCCGGTGCAGGCGGGGTTAGTGGTGGGGGTCTGGGGGGTTGACCCCAGAAGTTGACCGGCAATGTATCGGGGCGAGGGCGCGGTAAGGTGATTAGCTTCCGAGTGGCGGTGCGTCCCGTCGCCCGCAGGGGGTCAACCTCCCAGACTCCCGCGAGTTTCCCCCTATTTTTGTTGACACCAAACTTAGGTTTTCAATCCGTTAGCTAATGTTCCCCTTTACTTCGGCGGGAGCGGCGCGGCTTGGGCGCAAAGTTGGCGGCGGCATGGAGGTCGGCGAGGACGGCCTGAATATCCTCATCCTCGGCTTGCTGCGCGGCTTGCAGCCCGTGCAGGCGGGTGGAGCGTCGCAGGCGCATCACCATCGGCGCGACTGTGGCAATATCCTGCACCGTCACGGCATCGCGACCCTCGAAGGCGGCAAGGGCACGGGCGGTCTCGAACATCACGATTTCGGTGCGATGCGAGTCAATCTCCAGCTTCTGGATGATGTGGATAGCGGCGCGGGCGGCCA
>JBBSEE010000676.1:0-2090 GCA_038239995.1 Chloroflexia bacterium
TACTTGTCGGCGAGATTGAACTGCATATTCCATAGCTGCAACACCAGCAGCAGCAGGGATACGCTCATGATTAGCTGAAGCACGGTGGTGTTAAGGTTACGCTTCACAGGTAGCTCTGTTCTAGCAAGTTATTTGACATATGTTGGCTTTCGCAGTATAATACTCTTGGTACCACAGGGTTCGAGTCTCAGCACGTACTGAGGGGTAGAACCCTTTCGGAGGGCGCGGAAACGCGCCCTTCCTTTTTTATAGCTATGTAATTCCGTCTGCATCGTCTTGTGCAGCAACCCGACAGAGTATAGGATTAAGCTCGTAGAAGTTATACCTTCTCCCCTTCTGTCGCATATGCTTGTTCGGCACTAGCCTTTGGTATAGTAGGAACGAGGCTACATCTGCCGCCTGAACATAGTAGGATTGAACCGAGTCGCGGAAACTTGGGTCTTCGATTAGATTAGCTAGGCTCCCGCGCTGATTAACTGCGTTAGGGTGATATGGGCCAGCCAACACATGATGAAGGCGAGCATAGCGCAGTAGTCTCGTTACCCTAAGCCAATCAGTCTCATCTGAAAAAATCATCCCTTTATCCCCATTGCTGGATATAGGAAAGCCACCCACAGCGATAACCTGATCAAATCTCTGCGCTAGGGCCGCCCACGCTTTGTCAAATATCATATAGCTTGCATCTTTGCCTTGCTTATCCACGACCACATTGATTATCCTTAGCTCGGTCATCGTGGCCAACTCCCTAGCGAAGGCTCTGAAGATAGCAATCCATTCGTTACGCTTGATTAGGCCGGGTTTCCTTAGCGACTCACCCGCGTGAATCTCCTCCCCTAGCGGCAGACCATAGTTCTGCTTTAGGTTGCGCCTGAACATCACCAACCTACGAAAGCCCTCTTGCCAATATGCTTCATGGGTTACAAGCCCACTCAGCACGAAATAGCGCGAGGGGGAATTTGCAATTAGGCCGGGGTCGCCATTGCCGTCCACATACATTAAGTACAAAGCTACCCACCTCCTAAGTTGATTCACTGCCACTCGGCAGGCAAGCGATGTAGGCGACGCTCCAACCATGACACGAAGGTGTAGACTAGTGGGGCTAGCACCACGTCAATCACCACCTCTGGCAGGGCGAGGCGAAGCAGGACGGTGCCGGGGGCGGCGCGGAGGGCGGCTCCCTCGGTTGCCAGCAGCACAAGGATGCGGAAGCTGGCACTGGCAATTGCCACAATCGCCAGCGGCATAATCAAGCTGCTCTCGAATAGGTTGCTCTGGCTGAGGCTGGCAAGCACCGCGACGATGAGCAGCAGCAAGGAAAAGCTGCCCAGCGGCAGCACATTGGGGGCAAGGATGTTGAGCAGCAGCCCGCCGATAAAGGCCCACACTAGCCCTTCGCGCAGCCCGCGCACCAGCACGATTGCCACCACCAGTAGCAGCACCAAATCGGCGCGGAGGTCTAGCTGGTTGACCGTCACCGGAAAGCTGACCTGCACCAGCGCGGCAAAGAACATCAGGACGGCGAGGATGAGGTAGATGATCATCATTTTTCAGGTTTGAGGTTTGAGGTTTGAGGTTTGAGTTATCAGAAGCCTGCTACCTGCGTAAAAACTGCAGCCACTACTCAAACCTCAAACCTCAGCACTAACTTGGTGCCGAGGTTGACGAGGACGCTGTCAAGGGTGTTGGCATCCACCGGGGGCAGCACTTGGGCCTCTTGCTCCTGCTTGATGTCGAGTTGGTTGACGCTCTGCACTTGGCCGATAATGATGCCACTGGGGATGAGGCCGTTCGCGCTGGTGGTGACGATGAAGTCGCCGCGCCCCACGTACTCGCCGCTGGTCTGGCTCTGCTTGACGTGCTTGAGCAGCAATCGCCCGCCCACCTGCCATTGCCCCTCCAGCACCCCATCGGCGTTGGTACGCTGCACCCGCGCCGGTAGTTTGCTGCCCGCATCAATCACCAGCAGCACGGTGGCGCGATGCCCCTCCACGCTGGTAATCTGCCCCACCATGAACCCGCTGGGGCTGAGTACCGCCATATCCTTACGCACGCCATCGACCTCACCCTTGTTTATCAGCAGACTCTGGCTA
>JBBSEE010000677.1:0-2090 GCA_038239995.1 Chloroflexia bacterium
ACGCCCTCGCGCGGGAAGACCTGCAGCGTCAAGGTGCACGTCCGGGCGGCACTGGCACAGGTCAGACGGCGGAACCCGAAGTTGTAATCCCCACTGCACCAGGTGTCGCCGCAGATATCGTCGATCAGCTTCAGCAGGGTGCGACTTTGCACCGCGCTGAGCGCGTTCTTCGCCTGCAGCGGGCTCTCCACGTCGCTCGCGATCGCTTCGCCTGCCGTGGCTTCACCGACTTCAACTTCGTCACTGGCCCCGCCATCCCGCCCTATGGCATCGGCAGCTATCAGATGCAGACTGGCAGCGGCAATGGGCCGGGCGCGGGCGGCAAGAACTACTTTGCCACCGACGACTATAGCGGTACCTTGCTCTCGACCATCACCTCGATGTCCTATACCACCTACATTGACCCCGCCTCCGCCGCTGGCCCCAACTTCGACATCGCCATCAACCTACAATTGGATGCCAATGGTGACGGCTCCCGCGACACCAATCTCGTGTTCGAGCCATACTACACCTATGGCCCGCCCACCAAGGGGGTGTGGCAGACGTGGGATGCACGTAACGGCATCTGGTGGAACAACAATCCTGTCTGCGGCCACCCCGCCGTCACCTTCCAATCGCTCAGTCAGTGGATGACCGATTGCCCCAATGCACGGCTGGTGGAGTGGTATCATCGCGCCGACGGATATGCCACCGCACTGAGCGCAGGTCAATCCAGTGGCGGCGGCTGGGCCAACTTCATCGGCTATGCCGACGGCTTCAGCATGGGGGTAAGCTACAGCGCGACTGTCTACGACTTCGAGCCGGACCTACCCACTCCTACCCCCACCAGCACCAACACCCCAACCATAACACCGACCAACACTGACACGCCCACCGTCACGCCAACCAGCACCAACACCCCAACGGTGACACCAACTAGCACCGATACGCCAACCAACACCAACACCCCAACGGTGACACCAACTAGCACCGATACTCCCACCGTGACACCAACCAATACACCGACCAACACCAACACCCCGGTGCCGCCCACCAATACGCCCACGGTGACGAACACGCCGACCAACACACCCACGAACACGCCGAGCGACACCCCGACGGTGACGAACACGCCCACGAACACACCGAGCAACACCCCGACCATAACTAATACGCCGACGGTGACACCGACGGTGACGAACACACCGACCGGCACTCAGTCGCCGACCAACACGCCGACCAACACGCCGGTGGCGATGACCAACACGCCGACTTGGACCCCCACCTTGACGCGGACACCGACGCTGACCAGCACGCCGACGCGCACGCCGAGTGCCACCCCGTTGCCCACCGCAACGCCATGCCCCATCGAGTTCCCTGACGTGCCAACCGAGTATTGGGCTTATGGCTACATCAAGTACATGGCCTGCCATGGCATCGTCAACGGCTATCCGAATGGGTACTTCTACCCCAACGACAACATCACTCGCGCCCAGTTCAGTAAGATGGTGACGCTGGCGTATGGCTTCTCCGCCTTCACGCCCGCCACTCCCACCTTCTCCGACGTACCGGCCAACTACTGGGCTTATGGCTACATCGAAACCCTGCACGCGCACGGCGTAATCAGCGGCTACCCCGACGGCAGCTTCCGCCCCGCCAACCCGATTAACCGCGCCGAGATGGTGAAGATGATTGTGGTCGCCAGCGGGGTGCCAGCTTACACCGGCCCGCAGACCGACTACCCCGACGTGCCACCCAGCTACTGGGCGTATGGCTACATCAAGACCGCTACCCACAAGCAGTGGGTGGGCGGCTTCAATGATGGCAACTTCCGCCCCGCCACTTACTCCACCCGCGCCCAGCTATGCAAGGTGCTGTTCCTTGCCCTCATCTTCCCGCTGGGGGTAAATCGGTAAGCGTATAATCCGCGCAGTCAAGGCCGCCGCCCTACCGTGTGATACAATAGGGCGGCGGATTTTTATATCGCTCCTTTCCCGATGGGTGGGGAGATGTTTGGCTATCGGGCTAGTTCGGCGAGGAGGGCGAGGGCTTCGGGCTGAGTGATGCCGCAAATCAGGGTGGTGGTGCGGGATTGCCGCCAGTGGCTGAAC
>JBBSEE010000678.1:0-2086 GCA_038239995.1 Chloroflexia bacterium
CGAGGCGGTCAGCCGCGAAGACAACCCCGCCAGCGAACAGGTCCTCCGCGACGCGCTCGACCAGCAGACGTGGTATCCCACTTGGCTAAAGGGCACAAGCAACGCCTACGATGTTTGGTTCAGCCCCGATGGTAGGTACGTCGCCATCGGCGAGCGCGGCCTTGTTCACATCTGGCCCGCCGATGGGTCATCGCTTGTCTCTACCCTTGCTTATACCGATACATATGATTTGCAGTTCAGTGCCGACGACAAATACATAGTCAGCCTTGCCTCTAGCATTGCTGGACCCGACCAAGCGCAACTGTGGGACATGGGCGGCCACCCGCTCGCCAGCTTCACCAACATTGCCAGCTTCGTCAATGGGGTCGAATTCAGCCCCAGTGCCGATTACCTGCTGGTCAGGTCAATAGGCGCGGCCCAGCTTCAAGATATGCAAGGAAAGGTAATAAGCGACTTTGGCGGCCAAGTGGACTCCGCGCAGCTCAACCAAGATGGCAGCCACCTAATTACCCGCCGCGCGGATAAGCTGTCGCTTTGGGATAGCCGCGGCCAACCGCTCGGCTCAATAGACGGCGTAGTCAATAGCTACTTCACCCCCGACGGCAATCACGCCATTGTTCTCAGTGCCAACCAGTCTACCACCCCCACTGTGGAAATCCGTTCGCTCGCGGATGGCCGCCGCGCTGCCACCCTCTCAGACGTGTGGCTCAATCAGGAGGGGGTGGGCGGTACATGGCAAATCCCCGACTTTGAAGCGCAAGCGGGGTCACGGGGCAATCAGCTATTCGTCACTACCGCAGCCACTAACCATGGGGTAATACAGGCATGGAACATCAGCGGGCAACTCGTGTTTACCAAAGAACTAGGCAGCGACCATCAAGTGACACTCAGCCCCGATGCGCGGTTTATGGTAGTAAGGGCAAGCAGTAGCCCCAGTGGGCCATTCACCACCACCTTGTACGACTCCAGCGGCAAGCTGCTAACTCCCCTCAATACGCAAGGCAGCGACACCTTCCGCGCGGTGTTCAGCCCCGATGGGCAGCAACTACTCACCCTCGCTACCGATGGCAGCCTGCGCCTATGGAACACCGACGGTAGTCCGCTCCCCAATCTTGGCAACTTCCCCAACATTATCTCCAACCCTGTTTACACCAATCCGAACGATGCTTCTGTCGGATTCAGTCCCGATAGCCAGTTCGTGATGTTTAGGGACTATAGCACGCCTGCTCCTACCTTGCGCCTCTGGAATCGCAAGGGCCAGCCGTATGCTACCCTCGCCGGGGTGAAGCAAATCATCTGTGCGCTGCACCAAGCGCGCTGCGCCGTGGTACTTAGCGATGGCACGGCGGCACTCTGGACACTAGACCGTCTCCCCCAACCCAACCTCGACTTGGGCGGCCCCGCCTTGCTAGGGCAATTTAGCTCCGACGGCAAGCTGCTGCTCACTGGCGGCGAGTCTAGTGCCGCCCGCCTCTGGTCGGTGGGTAGTCAGCCGCTTACCACTACGGTGTCCCTTACCCCCACGCTGCTGACCCCCACAAACAGGGTAAAACACTGGCTGTTCTGCCCCACCGATACGCGGGTGCTGGCTGTAACTATCGCCGCCGATACACCACTCCAAGCTTGGGACAGCGGGGGCAAGCCGATTAGCACCACCGAACAGACGGGCGCGATTAGCTGGGCAGCGTGCAACCCGAATGGTGAGCTACTGGCAGTTACCAACGAGGGTCTGGTCAAGCGGTGGGATAAGCATGGGCAATTGCTGGGCCAAATCAGCGACCCGGATACCTTCATCGCCGCCTTTAGCCCCAACGATGATGATTTCATTACCGTACATCTTGGTGATGCACAGGTCGTGCTATGGAACAGCACCGGCACTTACTCAGCAACCATCCCCGGCATTAACTTTAACGATTTTACGGTCTTCAGCCAGAGCCTCAGCAACATCTTCAGTGCTGATGGCAAGAACCTGCTGACAATTAGCGGAACCAACACCCTGAACATCTACGACTTGAGCGGCAAGCGGGTGGGCGGCTTCACCTCATCAGAGTTGAGCGTCGCCAGCTTCAGCCCCGACGGTAGCCTC
>JBBSEE010000679.1:0-2084 GCA_038239995.1 Chloroflexia bacterium
GTGGGGTTAATCTTGCTCACCACCGTATCACTGCCGCCCGCATTGCTCATCTGTATCGGGCTGACGGTGGGATAGCCGCCGCCAGTGTTCGCGCCGCTGACGTAGACGTTGCCGCTGATGTCCACCGCGAGGTCGTAACCCTTATCATCGCCAGTCCCACCGAGGTAGGTAGAGTAGGCCCAGTTCGCGCCGGGGGTGGCGTTAATCTTGGTCACGAAGATGTCATCCGCCCCGCCGCCAAAAGTGCCCTGAATCGCGTTCACGATGGGGAAGTTGGTGCTGGAGGTGGTGAAGCCGGTAACGTAGGCGTTGCCCGCGCTGTCCACCCCGATGCCGTTGGCTTGGTCATTGCCGCTTCCGCCGAGGTAGGTGGAATATAGCCAGTTGCTGCCCGTAATCGGGGCGGCGGGGAGCTTGGTAACGAACCCATCGAAGGTGCCGCCCGCATTGGCAGGCTGAATGGGGCTGACGGTGGGGAAGTTGCCGGACATGGTGAAGCCGGTGACATAGGCACTGTTCGCGTTATCCACCGCGATGTCCGCCCCGAAGTCCGAACCCCCGCCGCCGAGGTAGGTAGACTATAGTGGGTGGGTGCCGGCGAGGGGGACGGCGGGGAGCTTGGCGACAAACGCATCGAAGCCGCCCCCCGTGCTGCCCTGTGGGGCGTTCTGCGTGGGGAAGTTGCCGGAGATGGTCTGGCCCACCACGTAGGCGTTGCCGCTGCTATCTACCGCCACGCCACTGACGCGGTCGTCGCCACCACCGCCGAGGTAGGTAGAGTAAGATAGGGCGTTGCCAGCGGCGTTAATCTTAACCACGAAGCCGTCGTAGCTGCCGCTGAGGGCGGGCTGCACTGGCTGGACAATCGGGAAGTCGGCGGAGTTGGTGAAACCGCCGATGTAGGCGTTACCCTGCACGTCCACCGCGATGTTGTTGGCGCGTTCTTCGTTGCCCCCGCCGAGGTAGGTGGAGTACACCCAGTTACTGCCGGTGATGGGGCTGGCGGGCACTTTGGTGACGAAGGCATCGTATACCCCGCCCACCTTGCCCGGATTGATGGCGTTGACGGTGGGGAAGTCTACTGAGCCGGTATAGCCGGTGATGTAGGCATTGCCGTTGCTGTCTACGGCCACCGCCGCGCCGTAGTCGGTGGAGCTACCGCCGAGGTAGGAGGAGTAGGCGATGTAAGGGTCAATCACCAATGCGCGGCTGGCATCGTAGGCGCTGACCGCGAAGCTGACCGTGCCGTCGGCGGCTAGCACGTAGCCGCCCGCCACTTGCTCGCGCCCCTTGGGGCCGTCTTGATAGATGTGGGGGGCGGGCTGGCGAATGTCGCCCAGTGCAGTGTGCAGCACCAGCGTGCCCGCTTGCACCTCGACCTTGTTCGCGCCCGCCACGTTCATATGGATGGCGGCAGGGGTCGCGCCGGGGGCGACAATGAAGTCGTACTCTAGCTGCTTGCCGTTGCCATAGTAGGCGAGGTCAATGCCGGGGTAGGCGTTCTGGTACACCACTGCGCCGTAGTTGGGGACATCGGTGTGCCAATTAGCGGGGTTATTGCCGATGAAGTAGTTGCTGCGAACCTTGAGCGGGTTCTGAGCCACCAGTTGGGTCGCACTGTTCGCGCCGCTGAGGGCGAAGCGGAGTACGGTGCCGTTGCTGGCCCCGGCGGTGAAGGCCATTACCGCTTCCTTGTCGGTGAGGAACACGGTATAGCCGCCGCCGCGGGCAAGGTATCGTACCTGCGGGTCGGTCTGACCCACGTTGGCCTCGAAGTGAAGGCCGCTGTTGCGGAAGTTGGCGAGGGCCTGTTCGCGCTGACTGGCCGACACCTTCGTGCTGCTCGAAGCGGCGGGGGTGCTGGCGGTGCCGACGCTGCTAGGCTGCTGGCCCAGCATGGGTAGTAGCATCGCCACCAGCATCAACGGAATGATGAGAACGCTCAACTTGCGGGAAGTCTTAGACATTGGATGTCTCCTTTCGGGATTAGGGGGTTCGGTCAAAAGGTACTATGCGCCTGTAGCTAAAAAGTACCATTTCAAACACAGCGTTATATTACCAGATGAACCTTACCAAACAACTAA
>JBBSEE010000680.1:0-2082 GCA_038239995.1 Chloroflexia bacterium
TCAAGACTGGCATCAACGTTTCCTCGCTGACCCCACGGTGCTGGGGGTGGTGGACAGCTACGGCATCGAACTCATCCACCCTACTCGTGAGGGCAGGAGCGCTAGGCAGATGGGACGCAAGGGCAAGTCCAACTACCGCTGCTGGCCCTTTTGCATCCGCCCCCCTCCGAACGGTGCGTACACCTTTCAGCATACACCGCTCTCCAGTAACTCCAAGTCCGGTTTCCGGCGTGTCGTTGGTCGGCCTGCATGGATGTTGTCGTGACATTGGCGGCAGACCACCAGCGTTTTACGTCGGCGTGCAATCATATGTTGCACCCAGTCAAATTTAACCTTTCTGCCTTTGGTTTTCAGGTCTGCTAGTTTGTGGATGTGGTGAACTTCGATGTTATCCTGTGACCCGCAAAGTTCGCATTCTTTCGCAAGTAGGCGCGTTAGCAGCTCGTTGCGTTCGTATCGCCTGCCACCGTAGGGGTTGAGGTCAAGTTTTGCGCCTTTGCATATTAAGGATAACGGCCAAGCGTTCCCGCTAAAGGAGTTCATCATCTTGCTGATCGCGGCAATATTGCCACTTGGCGGAGCGGGGTGGATGTTTCGGCGGCAGCAGTATTAAACCGTTGCGCTGGCGGTAGTTGCCGAATTGTGCAAACACGCTCGCGTAGCAATTGCGGACGAGTAGCGAGGTTGGCCCTACGCAGTTGAACTATGGTGACTGCTTAGTTATGCCGCGGCAGCCCCCCACCCATTCGGGCTAGGGTACTTCACTTATGCTATAATTGTCAGCATGAACAAGCCGCCAGAAAATGAACACCAAGCCAACCTAACGACCTTGCGTATGCTCTTGCACGAGGCACTCAGTCGCCCTGTTGGTTCGTCTAAGCAAGCGCACACCCAAGTTGAGTTGGCGCGGAAGATCGGCCTCAGCCCCGCTGAACTCAGCTTGCGCCTGAATAGCGGGCGCGGGCGCAAGTTGAGCGCGGCGGATGTGCAGCGCATCGTCATGGTGCTGGCGGAATGGGGGGCAGTGGATGGGCTAGCCGCACGCCACCTGCTTCGCCTCGGTGGCACCCAGCTTGACGAAGCGGCATGGCAAGAGCCACCCCTTGCCAACTTGCCGCACCGCAATCACCCGATTGACCTTGCTCCCGCGCCTGCACCCAATGTGCAAGTGCGCCAGCTTGACCGCTTCCGCACACGCCTACGTGAACTCTACCGCCGCGCTGACCCTTACGCCGATGGGCGTAAGCCCACGCAGGGCGACTTGGCAGTGGCGATTGGCCTGTCGGCAGTCGAATTGTCGAAGCGGCTGCACGACAAGGATGGCCGCCGTCTCAGCGACATTGATGGGCGGGCGATTGTACGCACCCTTGCCGAGTGGGGAGCAATCACCACCCGCGCTGAGGTAGAGGAGCTAATCGCGCTCTTGGCAATCCCCAGCTTCAGTATGGCGGAGTGGCAAAGCCCGCCGCTGGACGAACTGAGCCTTGCGGCAACCTCTACCACCCCACACAACTTGCCCCGCCTGCTCAACCGCTTCATCGGGCGGCAGGCGGAGCTTGCCAGCGGCCCGCAACGCATCGCTCAAGGTGGGCTGGTTACGCTGACCGGCAGCGGCGGCATCGGCAAGACCCGCCTCAGCCTCGAACTGGGCGCAAGACTGTTGGCCGAGTTCAAGGATGGGGTCTACTTCGTCGCGCTCGACCGATTGAGCGCAGCGGACTTTGTGCCGCAGGCGGTCGCTGCAGTGCTGGGTTGCGCCGAGGAGCGGGGGTGCGGCATAAACGCGACGCTGGTGCGCCAGCTTGCCAAGAAGCGGCTGCTGCTCATCCTCGACAACTGTGAACACCTCAGCCAAGCGGTTGCGATGCTTGCAGCAGAACTCCTGAGCAACTGTCCCCACCTTGTCATCCTCGCCACCTCGCGGCAGCGGTTGGCGGTGGCGGGGGAGCAAGTCTGGCCGCTCTCCTCATTGGCGGTGCCGTCGCTGCGCATGGCGGCGGCAAATGAGATTGCCACTTACGATGCGGTGCAACTTTTCGCCGCCACCGCCCAGATGGCGGGGCCGGATTTCACCCTCGATGA
>JBBSEE010000681.1:0-2082 GCA_038239995.1 Chloroflexia bacterium
GCTAAGGTGGTGGTGCTAGGCTTCGGCATCGCGCCCTATACCCCCAGCGGCCCACCCGACTTCACCGATGTGCCCGCCAACTACTTTGCCTTCAGTTATATCGAAGCGGGCTTCCATGCCAGCATCCTCGGCGGCTTCACCCCCGCCCAGTGCCAAGCAGCGGGGGCAACATACCCATGCTAACTGCCCAACCTCGCCATCACGCGCGGGCAAGTCACCAAGCTCGTGGTATCCGCCGCCCACTACGCCCTCGTCACCCCCGTCGGCGGCGGCCAAACCTACTCCGACGTGCCACCCTCTAACGTCTTCTATCTGTACATCGAAACCGCCCACTACAAGAACGTGGTCAATGGCTTCCCCGACGGCACTTTCCGGCCCAACAACAACATCCAGCGCGACCAGATGTGCCAAATCGTCTACAAGGGGGTCACTACTCCTTAGCCATGAGCCACGAGGCATAAGCCATGAGTGGGGGCGTATCTGCGAAGATGCGCCCTCACTCTATCCACGCAGGTTTCCGGCGTAAGGTGTATAATCTATCTAACCTATAGGCACATAATAGTGAGTGTTGTTGCGGAAAGGAGCGGAACGATGCGATTGCACGAGAAAAAGATGAGTTTGGCTCTGCTGGGGGCGGCGGGCCTGTTGCTGATTGCCAGCGCGGTGCTGGTGGTGTCGGCGCAGGGGCGGCGGGTGGCAGGTACGCACCCTCATGATGCCGCCCCGCACACCGCTTACGATGCCACCGCCCACCCTGCCGACGCAGTAACGGTGACAGTGGGCAATTACTACTTCAATCCCCATGACCTGACCATCACAGTGGGTACGATGGTGAATTGGCTATGGGAGGGCGGCTACCACTCCGTAACCTCGTTGCCGGGGGCAGTCGAGCCATTCGACTCTTCGCCCCATGTCGCCCCCTACGTCTTCACCCATACCTTTACCCTCGTGGGCGACGAACCATATTACTGCGTCATACATGGAATCAATCTCCACTCCGGTCACATCACCATCATTGACCCTAACACCACCCCCACGCCCACGCCTATCCCCACCCCCACTTGCTCGCCTCCCAGTTGGAGCGAACAAGCTCCCTACCCCATCGCCATCGAGGGGCACATGGTGGCGGCGCAGGGCGGCAACCTGTACAGCTTCGGGGGCATTACCAACAATGGCAGCATCACCACCACCTACAAGTACACTCCCACGCTGAACACATGGTCGCCGATTGCTCCGCTGCCGGGGGCGCGGGCATGGGGGGCGGCGGTGAGCGACGGCAGCTACATCTACATCCTCGGCGGGGTGGACCAGAACTTCAGCGTGGCGGGGGCGATGTACCGCTACGACCCCGCGACGAACAGCTACGTCACCCTTACCAACCCCATTACCCCCACCTATCACCTCGGTGCCGCCTACCTGAACGGCAAGCTCTATCGGGTGGCGGGGCGGTCAGCGATAGGCACCGACTATCACACTGAGGCGTATGACATCGCCGCGGGGACATGGAGCAGCGTGGCAAACTTCCCCTACGCCGCGCAACTGTTGCAGGCGGCCAGTGATGGAAGATATGTCTATGCCGGTGGGGGCAACGACTCCAGCGCGACCTATCGCTACGACCCGGTTGCCAACCTGTGGGACGACGCTGCGGTACCCGACTTGCCCGCCGGTCGCTCGGTGTCCGCCTCCGACTTCTATAATGGGCGGTGGATATTCGCGGGCGGGGAGGTGAACTTCAGTACCACCACCAACGCAATTGGGTGGCGGCCCAGTGACAGCGGCTGGAGCAACCTGCCCGATATGCTAGCCGCCCGCGATTACTTGGGGCAAGGCGGTGCGACGGTGGCGGGGGCGTTCTATGCGGTGGGCGGCAGTACCAGTCCGGGGGTGGGCAGCACCGACCTGCAACGCTACACCGACGGCACTTGCGGCACCCCTACCCCCACGCCGACCAGCACACCAATCGGCCCAACGACCACGCCAACCTCCACCCATATCCCACCTACCAGCACGCCCACCAATACCCCGCTGCCGCCCACCAATACGCCCACCGACACCCCTGCCGCGCCGACCAACACGCCGACC
>JBBSEE010000682.1:0-2079 GCA_038239995.1 Chloroflexia bacterium
CCAGCCCCTGCTTGATGCGCCAGCCCTCCCCGCGCGTGACCCGACAGAGCAAAGACGGCCCCTGCGAGGGGTAGGGCTGTAGGAAGTTGAGCTTACGCAACCGCCGGTAGAGCCGTCCCCGCTCCAAGCGTAGCCGCCGCACCTTGTGCATCACCTCGGCGAGGCCGTCGAGGGTGGCGGCCACCGCTACGCTTGCCAGCACGCTGAGGCTATGGCCGGGGCGCAGCTTGTGCAGGTGGCGTACCAGTTCGCGAGGGAAGATGCCATAGCTGATGTCCAGCCCTGACAACCCCGCCCATGCCCCGAAGCTACGCAGTACCACTAGGTTATCGAACTCGGCGGTGAGGGGGGCGAGGGTCTGGCTGGCGTACTCGTACCATGTCTCGTCAACCACCAGCAGCAGGCCGCTATCCAACAGGCGCACGGCAGAGGCGGGGTCGAGTATCGCGCCGCCGGGGTCGCTGGGCGAGGCGAGGATGATGGCGCGGGTGCGCGGGGTAATCGCCGCCAGCGCGGCTTCGGGGTTGACCGCGAACCGTGCGCCGCATGGCACGCTGACCACTTCCACCCCGCAAAGGGCGGCAAAGTCGGGGTCGAGCAAGGGGGTGGGGGAGCAGACGATGACCTCATCGCCGGGGGCGGCAAGGGCATGGAGCAGGCTGGTGAGCAACTCAGACCCGCTGCCCACGAGGATGCGTTCGCGCGAGTAGCCGCTGTAACGTTCCAGCAGGGTGCGAAGTTCGCGCTGCAAGGGGTCGGGGGGGTGATGATAGCCCTCAAAGGCGGCCAAAGCCTCCGGTACCCGCAGCGAGCAGCCGTAAGGGTTGGCGTTGGCATCGAGGCGCACTATCCGCTCGGCTGGGATACCGTATCGGGCCGCAGTTAGCTCCACCGGCGGGTCGCTGGCGTAGTCGTCCAGCGCGGCCAGTTCGGGGCGCACCAACTGTGGGGCTGTAGTGGTATCGGCCATGATGCTCATTCATCCCTATCCACAAATGTTACGATGAGGTGCTTGTAACTGATTATACCACAACCGTGTACGAGGCGCATAGCATCCCGAAGTAGGTGGGCACATCGTAGCTGAGGAACTCGCCGCGCATCGGTACGCTCAGGCTAGCCCCGTACAGCGACAATAGCTGCCACAGGCCGTCCGGCTTGGCGCGTTCGAGGAAGTCCTTGTCCAATTCGTAGTCGAGCAGGCGGCGCAGGTCGTCCGCCGCCACTATCTCGGTTATTTGGCGGTCGAACTCTGCGCTGGCAGGGTCGTAACCGTATGGCCCTTCGGGGTCGTGGGCGTGGCCGAGGTCAGAACTGGCAATCAAACCCACCCGCTTGTCGCTGGCGGCGGCCACATCGGCAATCGCTTGGCCGAAACGCACCAGCGCGTCGAAGGAGAGGGTGCGCGAGGGGCAGACCAGCACAATCTGGGGTGGCACCGACCAGCGTGCGCCCATGAACCAGAGGGGGATGAGGGCACCCCAATCCATGATGAAGGAGTTGCCCGGTCCTACACTTGCCCCGTAACCGGCGGCCACGCTGGGGATGTACGTCTCATGGGCGCGACGGAATAGGGCGCGGGCCAGCGCAGTGTCCACCGCCATATCCACCGCCACATGGCTGTCGCCACTCCATAGCGAACCATCCGCCCGCTCAGTGACGGCGATGCACATATGGCCCTCGACCCGCACCCCATGTGGGGTAATCACCACAATGGTATCCGGCTTGGCCGCCCGCATCCGCCGCCCTAGCTCCTCCATCGCGCGGCGGGTGGGGGCGAAGGCGGCGTGCAAGTCGCCCGCCAGTTGCTCGATAATCGGCCCCCCATGCGGGGCAATACAGGCATATACCAGTGACATAGACGCTCCGTTATGATTGCAGATTGCAGATTGTAGATTAAGGTCAAGGATGGGGCGAAACCTCGCCCATTGGTCCGGCCAGTCCTATTATAGCACAAGTACAACCAAAGGTAGGGGAGACAAAAAGAGAGCGGGCCGCATCACGCGACCCGCAGATATAACGGGGATATGCTAGCTGGAGATGGTGACGTTGATGGTGTCGTAGGCTTCCACCCCGCTGGGG
>JBBSEE010000683.1:0-2077 GCA_038239995.1 Chloroflexia bacterium
AGCGAGGAACGGGGGCCATCCATTCCTCGCCTACTGGCAACTTAGCCGCTTACCAAAGCCGAACTTCCGGGCTGTGAGAGGGCTGGAAAGTTCGAGCCTTGACTGCTTCCTGATAGCTTACGCCATCGGGCTGGAGTCCTGTTTGCCGCAGGTCTCTCTTATGTCTATATGATACTCCAACTTTGTCCCTTTGTCAAGAGGGTAAAGGGCGGATTATCAGAGCAAAGATGAAAGATTAAAGAACAAAGCTAGAAACAGCAACCCAAATCCGCAATCCAAAATCTAAAATCTAAAATCGCAAGGGTGGTGATGCAGTTTGACGCTGCAAGTGGCGAACGAAATAGGGGAGCGACCGACCGAGGCTGAGGCCGCGACCGAGCCGCCCGCGACGGGGCTGGGCGAAATGTCGCTGGCCCTGCTGCGCGAGTGGGCACCGTTGCTCAAGCCCACCGGCGTGGGTCTGCTCGCCACTATTCATGCGTGGGAGGAGCAGAACCACTATAGCCCCTTCTATGGATGGATGCACATCGCCCAAGAGCGGCTGGCCGCCTACATGGATGTGGGGCGCACCACCATCGTGCGCTACTGTGGCCTGCTCGACACTTGTGGGCTAATCGAACGCCGCGAGGTCAGCCAGCGGCGACGCGGCTACAAGATGCACCAGACCGTGATGCGGGCGATGCGCGGCGAGGTGCAGCCTTCGCTCCGCCTGCTCGAATATCTCGCCTTCGATGCCGACGACTGGACGCGCAAGCACACCGCGTGGCTGCTCACCAACTTCCAGCCGATTAGCGATGACAGCGAACTGGCCCGCAACCTTGCCGCGATGCGCCGCGCCTACACCCTGCACCTCACCACCGACGGCCTTGCCACCATCACGCACGGCCAACGCCTGACCGAGCCGGGCAGCCTCACCCTACGCCTGATGCAGCGCGATTTGGGCCGCCAGCAAGGGATGCTGCTCCCCGACGATACCAATGTTTCACCCGTGAACAATGCTCACCAAACGGCGGCTGTTCAACCGTCTAATGTTGCTAGCACTGTTTCACCCGTGAACAATGCTCAAGGGGCAACCTCGGTGCATGGTAATAGCGGTGTTTCACCAGTGAACAATGCCCAGCGGCCCACGACGGTCGAATCGCCCACCGCTGCGGGCATTGTTTCACCAGCAAGCAACATTGAGAGCGGCGATGTTTCACCAGTGAAC
Source organism: Chloroflexia bacterium (assembly GCA_038239995.1). Classification (GTDB taxonomy): domain Bacteria; phylum Chloroflexota; class Chloroflexia; order QHBQ01; family QHBQ01; genus QHBQ01. The sequence goes on from JBBSEE010000683.1 coordinate 1,208, forward strand.
GGTAATAACGTTAACGTTGCGTCTTCTAACGTTAACGCGATAAACAACGTTAACGTTGCCGCCAGCGACTTTGCCACTGCCCAGCAAGCGGCGCGGAGCATTGACGATGAGCCGAACGTGAATTGGCACATCGTCTGCCTGCAACGTATGGGTCAGACCCTCTATCAGCAGGCGATTACCCGCACGCGGCAGATGATGACCAGCGGCAAGCTGCGGGGCAAGAGCGGCGGCTACTTCACCCGCACCGCGGAGGCGATTGCCCGCCAGCATGGCCTCAGTTTGCGTAAAGGCGATAGCAACGTTTCACCAGTAAACAGTGCTTATCCGCCCACTTCGCCTACTAATGGCAGTGTTTCACGAGTGAACGATTCTTACCCGCCCTCATCACCACCCAATGGCAATGTTTCACCAGTGAACAATGCCCTGACCGATGAGCCGCCCGCCCAGTTCAACCCGCCCAACGTGCAGGCGCGTCAAGTGTGGCAAGCGGTGGTCGCCGAGTTGCAGACCCGCCTCAGCGGCCCGGCATGGCACGGTTGGATGCGCCACGCCCAACTGTTGCAACTCGAAGCCGACCATGCGGTGATTGGCACCCCCAGCGGTGGGCTGGCCGACAACATGGCCCGCCGCCACGCCGCCGAGGTTACGGAAGTGTTCAGCCAAGTGCTGGGCCGCGAGGTGCAGATTCAGTTCGTTACCCGCTGGTGAGGGATAGAAGAAAGACCAAAGATAAAAGATAAAAGATTAAAGATGAAGAACAAAACAAGAAACGCTGCCATCCAAAGTCTTATCTTTAATAGGAGTTACGCAGTTGCGTCTGGATTATGCCTGATGACGTAGGGGCGAATCGCATACGCCCTGCTCAACTGC
>JBBSEE010000684.1:0-2074 GCA_038239995.1 Chloroflexia bacterium
CAATCCGCGAGTAGCCGCGCCGCAGCCCATACAGGCCATAGAAGTTGAACACCACTACCACCGATATGGTAGTAACCACCAGCATGGTGATGTAAGTCTCCTGCGAGGGCGGGGCATAGGAGGAGCCAATGATGTCGGAGTTGAAGCGCAGCAGATAGGCGAGGATGAAGGCGGCAGCGACCATGGTAGTGTCCAGCACCAACTGCACCAGCACGAAGGCGATGTGCAGCAGGTCGGGGGGACGGCCACGCGGCCCGGTAATCCATTCGGGGGCAAGGTAGGGTCGAGTCCGCGCCTCACGTTGAGGATGCGGCTGCGGTTCGGGTGGCGGCGGTGCGCTAGGTGGGGCTTCTTGTAGAATGCTCATAATTATATTGACTCCCCTCCCACCGGGAGGGGTGGGGGGTGGGATAACGCTACCCGCTTGCGGTCGCGGGGGCGGAAGAAGTTCTGCACGAGGGCGAGTACCCCCTTCGCCGCGATGCCAACTTGCACCAGCCAGTTGACCGCAAAGAAGGTGCGGGCGGCATAGTGCTTGCGGTAGAAGATGTACATGGCGCGGTAGAACTGCACAATCATCCAGTAGCTGCGCTGACGGCTGCTCTCCCCCTTGTAGTGGATGGCCTTCACCGCCGGATTGTAGAACACTCGCCAGCCGCGCTGCTTGATGCGATAGGCCCAGTCGAGGTCTTCACCGTACATGAAGAAGGTTTCGTCGAGGAAGCCGACTTGGTTGATGGCCGCGCCGCGCACCAGCATGAACGCGCCCATCACGCTGTCTACCTCGGTCAACGTATCAGGGTCGGCGTAGGTTACGTTGTAGCCCGCGAAATGTTTACGCTGCTTGAAGATGGTGGATAGGCCGGTCAGCTTGTAGAAGGAGTTGAGCGGGGTGGGGAAGCCACGCCGACAGGCAAGGTCCAGCCGCCCATCAGGTCGCACCAACTTGGGGCCAGCAATCGCCACATCGGGATGCGCGGGCATAAAGTCGAGCATCTGGGCCAGCGCGTCGGGTGGCAGAATGGTGTCGGGGTTGAGCAGCAGCACGAAGGGGACTGCAAGGTTGGCGACCGCCCCTGTCTGCCCCGCTTCACGCCCCCGCTGGCTGAGTGCGGCGAGGGCGAGGTTGTTGCCATAAGCGAAGCCGCCGTTGCGGGGGCTGCGGAGCAGGTGAATGCGCGGCTCATCGGCAAACTCTCGCGCCACCATATCCGCGCTGCCATCAGCGGAGGCGTTGTCCACCACCCACACCTCGAAGCGGGCAGGGCAACGGCTGGCGAGCAGGGTGCGCAGCGACTGGCGTAGAATGTCACGGGTGTTGTAACTGACCATGATGATGCTGAGGTCGGGTTCGCGCATGAGGCTATTATAGCATATTTGGGGATACGAATACTTTAGGATAATGGAGACCTAGCGGTTAATCAAAGGCACAAGTTCAGCGTTTGTATTTTCTTAGGTGCGCTCTACCGCTACCCTTATTCAGGGCTTTGTAAGTTGCAGTCAGAGAATGACAGTTTGGGCAAAGAAGTCTAAGATTGGATATATGGTTATTCTGATAATTGCCGTCAATGTGGTCCAATTCGATAGGCACGTTTCCAGTGTAAGGGTTTACTTCGTTCCACCTACAAAGTTCGCACTTGTTACCACGTATCTGCTTCAGATAATGCTTGATATGGTCGGATGCACCAGAGCTTATTGTACCACTTACTTTGCCTGCCTGCCATCTTTGTATGTAGATGCTGCGATAATACTCTACTTTGCAGCGCATATCGCAGAACACCTTTTGCGAATTGGTCAGTGGCTTGCTACAGTGCTTGCAATCTCTATAACGTGCAGGAGGACGTTTCGGGTACTTTCGATTATTGCATATAGCAGAACATCTTTTTGAGCAATAGATTGGGTTATTAGTTTGGTTTTCGCATCCATCACGTTCGCACTTGTGCATCGTTGCTAATCCCTGCATGGCACCGCTGACAGGATTTGCACCTGCGATCTTCCGCTTAGAAGGCGGACGCTTTATCTACTAAGCTACAGCGGCGTTTTCAGTTTGATGTGGTTAAAAGCTGCGGTCATG
>JBBSEE010000685.1:0-2072 GCA_038239995.1 Chloroflexia bacterium
ACGCGCACCGTCGTCCCCTGACCGGCGGCATCGGGGTGCGGCCCCAGCAGGTCGTAGGGCGAACTATGCCGCGCCTCGCGCAAGGCGGCCAACTCTGCTTGCATCGTCTCGCTCATGGTCATGCCTTCCTAACTCAAAATCGGAGTTACGCAGTTCAGTAGGGCGAGCGCAGCCCGCCCCTACGGCAGCCGTCCGCTGGTCCGCTTTCGAGTCCGCTGGCAGCTTTTGGGTGTGGGCGAGCGCAGCCCGCCCCTACGTCAACCGGCACAATGCCCGCCCCAAGTGCGTATGTCCTATCATAATTCATAATTCATAATTCATAATTCATAATTCATAATTCATAATTACGTTTCACGGTTGCGGATACTTCTGCTGGTACAGTTGCTTGCCTAGTTGGCCGAGCAGCACGTTGTAGGGAGGCTGGTTCTCTGGGTGCCGCTCGAACCGCGCCCGCTCGAAGTATTGCACCGTGTAGCTCTTGCCGTCCAGCGGGTTGACCTCGTTGAACTCCTCGCTGATGGGGTAGCCGAAGATGGGCAGCCCCCCATTGTTCAGCCAGAAGGCGATGAAGTCGCTGGCGACGTTATGCCCCGTCTCCGCGAAGAACAGTCTGCCCGCGATGGGGGCAACCGGCGGCTCTGGGTGATGGAACTGGTTGCCGAGCAAGCCGAGCAGCACGTTATAGGGTGGGGCATTTTCGGGGTGCAACTCGAACCGCGCCCGCTCGAAGTATTGCACCGCATAGGTCTTACCGTCGGTGGCACTCAACTCGTTGATTTGGTCGCTAATCGGATAGCCGAAGGTGGGCAGGCCACCGTGTTGCTGCCAGAACTGGTAGAAGGTGGGGTTGACGCAGCGTCCTGTCTGGGGGAAGTAGAGGTTGCCGCCGGTGCAGCCCGGCACGGTGAAGCTCCACGCCTGCGAGTTGGTGTTGCCCGCCGTGTCGCTGGCCTGCGCGACCACGGTATGCTGGCCGGGGGCGACCCCGCTGATGTCCGCATAGATGGTCTCGCTAGTGCCCCCATTGCGCCCAGAGATGGCATACAGCCTGCCGTCCAACGTCAGGCTCTCATTATAGAGGTTGGCGGTGCTGTTCACGGTGATGGCGATACGGATGACGCTGCCGCCGGTAGTCGCGCCGGGGGCGGGAGTTAGGTTGGTGAAGCTAGGCAGCTTGCCGGGCGGGGGTGGCCCATTGCCTTGCACGGTGAAGTTCCAGCGATAACCGCCCGCGTGCCCGTAGCTATCGGTGCCGCTTACATAGATGCTATGTTGGCCGGGGCCAAAGTTGAGTGTGCCGTACACGAGCAGCACCAGCCCACCCTCCGCCGAGGTGGGGGAGGGGAAGTTGGTGACTACTTGATTGTCAATCTGCACCTGCCACGCGGTAATGACGCTACTGCCGCGAATAGATGCCCCCACCTCGACGGCGGGGCCGTTCACGGCGGCGTTCTGGTCGGGCTTCAGGTTGTAGATGATGGGGTTCGCGCCCTGCGCCGATACGCCCACCCCTGCTATCAGCAAGCTCAATATCAGAGCCAAACCGAGTAGCCCGCCGCGCCGAATACGCCCTATGATTGGGTTGCTCATCGTCGTTTTCCCCCTTCGTATGCGTAAGTTTCATGCGCTGCGATTATACCTGTTGGGCTGGCAATAAGCAAAGGGCGCACTTACGTGCGCCCCGACATTTACCATTTACCATTTACCATTTACCATTCACCCTTCATCCCTCATCCTTCATCACTGCCTCTACCCTTCGCCTTGACCGTAGTAGGCATAGTCGCCGCCTTCGAGCTTGGCGTTGTTTAGCACCACGCCGAGGATGTTGGCGTTGACCTTCTCCAGCATCAGCTTGGCGCGGCGGGCAAGGTCGCGCTTGGTGCGCCCCGCGTTGATGACCAGCAGCACGCCGTCCACGAGGGGGGCGAGAACCGCCGCATCCGTGACCGCGATAATTGGCGGGCTGTCCAGCAGCAGGAAGTCGGTCTGCCCCTTCAATGCCGTGAGTGCCTCTTGCATCCGCCGCGAACTGAGCAACTCCGAGGCGTTAGGGGGGAGCGGGCCGCTGGCGA
>JBBSEE010000686.1:0-2067 GCA_038239995.1 Chloroflexia bacterium
CGAGCAGGAGGTGAAGGCCACCTTCGACCGCCTGTTCCGCAAGGCGGCGGGGCGCATCATCATCGCCACCTTCGGCAGCCTGATTGCTCGCGTCCAGATTACCCTCGACCTTGCGGTCAAGCATGGGCGCAAGGTGGCGGTGCTGGGCCGCAGCATGGAGAACAACGTGGCGATGGCGGTGGAGATGGGCTACCTGAAGGTGCCAGACAACACCCTAATCAAGATTAGCGAGGCCCGCGAGTTGCCGCTCGACCAAGTAGCGGTGGTCATCACCGGCAGTCAAGGCGAACCCAGTTCGGTGTTGACCCGCATCGCCAACAAGGAGAATCGCTTCATCAACGTCATCCCCGGTGATACCATAATTGTCTCCTCTACCCCCATCCCCGGCAACGAGACCGCGATTATCCGGGTCATCAATCAACTGTTGGAGCAGGGCGCGGACGTGTACTACTCGCAGGTCGCCCGCGTCCACGTCTCCGGCCACGCCAGCCAAGAGGAACTGAAGATGATGTTGAGCCTGACGCGGCCCAAGTATGTGGTGCCGGTGCATGGCGAACGCCGCCACATGGTCGCTTATGCCAAGATGGCCGAGGAGATGGGGATGAGGCCAGAGCAAATCTTCATCTGCGGCAACGGCAGCGTGCTAGAGTTCACCGCCAATTCCGCCGCCCCCGCCGCGCCGGTCCACGCGGGTGCATTGTTCGTGGATGGCGGTTCGATTAGCGATATTGGCGATGTGGTGCTGCGCGACCGCCAGAACCTGTCCCGCGATGGGGTGATGACCATCGCGGTGAGCATAGACAGCGAAACTGGCGATATGGCGGGCGAACCGGACATCATGACGCGCGGTTTCGTGCAGCCGGACACCAGCGACGAGTTGCTGAATCGCGTGCGCGAGGTGGTGCGTAACGTGGTGAGGCAAGAGCGCGAGGCTGCCGAGCAGGGTGACTGGCCGCAGCTAAATCGGCGCATCAAGGAGGCGGTCAGCCAGTATCTGTTCGCTCAGACCCGCCGCCGCCCCATGCTGCTACCGCTCATCGTCGAGGTATAGCGGTGGCTGAACGTCTACCCAGCATCCCCTTGATGCCCCTGAACGGCCCCGCCAGCCTGTGGTGGGAGTTGCCGCAGGGGGCGAACGACCCGCCGCTAGGCTGGTTTCGCTTCAGCGTCATCCACGTGCTGCCCGACACGGTGCAGGCCGAGTGGCAGCCGATAGACGAGCAGTATACCCACCGCTACGCCGCGCTGTACAACGAGGCCAAGGACCAGCAGGCCGACGCGCTCCGCCAGCAGCACGAGGCCCGCTGGCAGGCCGAGTTCGCCGCCCGCCAGCGCGATTTCCACTTCTTCTTCCCCGACTTTCCCGCCGTACAGCAGTTCGCCGCCGCCTGCGCCGCCCAGAGCGATTTGTCGCTGGCGGGGCGGGGCGAGGGCGTGCCCCTGACCGATAGGGCCGCCCTCCTCTGCCCCCAACTCGAACTCAGCTTCGGCAGCGAGACGATACGCCGTGGCCTGTTCGGGCTGGGGCGGCAGCAGATGAGCAATTGCACCCTCATCCTCAGTGCAGGGAGCGAAACCGCTACCCAGCACCTCAACCCCGCCCGCGTCGCGATGATGGCCGCGCCGCTACTCAACGCGCTGGCCGCGCTGGCCGCCGCCGACCCCGCTGCCCTGCGCGACCAGCGGGCACTGGGAGTGGTGGAAGCGGTGATTGGTGCAGCTTAGTCCAACTATTTGGCATAACAAAACCCCTCGCCGGATGTGGGACGAGGGGTTTCGGCTAGGTAGAGGTTACTTGCTGAAGTTAGGCGCGGGCGGCTCGGCGTTGGGGCTGGGCGGGGTCTGGTTGGCGCGGGCGAGGATGCTGCTGATGCGGGCAGCCTGCGCGGCGGCGTTGGCGTAAGCGTTGGCGTTCGGGTAGTTGCCCGCTTGGTAAGCGTCGTAAGCCTGCTTGTAGATACCCTGCGCGGTGGTGATGTAGGTGCTAAGGTCGCTGGCGTTGCTCTCGATGTTGGCCAGTTTGCCCTGCTGCACAATCCCGTTGTAGGTGAAGGTGAGCAGATTCGC
>JBBSEE010000687.1:0-2063 GCA_038239995.1 Chloroflexia bacterium
CATAAGGGCGGCGGTTGGCTTTAGATAGCTAGACATTTTCCAGCATTATACCTTTATTTTAGCGGGGACGGATTGGAGGAGCAGGGTGAGTGCCTGCGCCGCTTATTTATCGAACCATGACAACTGTGCGTGGCTGACCCCCATGTACGTCTGCAAGGGGGTAGGTGAGCGGCCCGGCTGGGTGGCATCAAGCAGATACAGGCCGGTCGCCCCGATGAACACGATGCGCTTGCCGTCCGCCGACCAGTCGGGACAGGGGGTATCCTCGTTCATCGCGGTGAGGCGGGTGAGGCCCGTGCCGTCGGTATTCACCATCCACACATCCCACGGCAGGCCGTGATAGAGCGGAGCGGCGAGGACATTGACCGCGCGGGAAGCGACTGGGGTTGGGGTGGCATAGGGAGCTGGCATCGGCACATCGCTCGGCCCGCCAATCGCGGCGAACACTATCTTGCTCCCATCCGGCGACATTCGCGGCGAGTAGATAGTCACGAACTTGGCAGTGGGGATGACCTGCTGCGGGTTGCTGCCATCCGGGCTAGCCACCATCAGGCGGCTAGAACCGGCGGGCATCGGGGTGGCAACCGCCCCGTTGGGCAGGGTGGGGAGCGCAACGGCCGTCTGCTGGGCACTGTCATCCTCCGGCAATATCTCCACATAGGCCAGCCGCTTGCCATCGCGGCTGGGGGCGGGGTACTCCGCGTTGGGGAGCAGCATCTGCCGCTTGCCGCTGGCAACCTCGACCCGCTCTAGCTGCCACGCTTGGCCGCTGAAGTTGCCCTGTGCGTCGTACAGCCACTTCGCGGTGTGGAAATAGATGAAAAGGCCGTCCGGCGACCAGCGAGGGAACTCTAGGTTTTCGTTCTTGGCGGGGGCAAGCAACTGGTGCTGGCCGCTGCCGTCCGCGTTTATCAGCCAAATGGCGGTTTGCGGCTCGTCCGCATCGTTGGCGGGGGGTGGGCCGTAGCTATAGGCGATTTGCTGGCCGTCCGGCGACCATACCGCGTCCTTAGCCACCGAGCGATATTCGGGGTAGAAGGTTAGCTGGCGTTCGCGCTTGGTGTCGGCGGATAGGAGGCGGAGGTTGTTGTTGCGGCTAATCAGGAAGCCGAAGGTGAGTGGCTGGGGGTCTGCTGCCACGCTGATAGGCGCGTCACGGAGCAGGAAGTCGCTCTTCAACGTCTGGCGGGTCTTCTGGTCGGTCTGCTGTGTCTCGACCGCAAAGTAGTAGAGGCCGGGGCGGGTGGGGGCACTCAGTCGCGCCTCCCACCAGTCGCCTCCCTCCATGCTGGGGAACATACTGATGGTATCCACTGGCCCATCACCATACACGGCAGGCTGCCCGTTCGCGTCCAGCACGCGCAGGCTGGCACTCATAATCAAGTAGCCGCTTTCGCCCTTGACCTTGACCATCATGGTCAGTGGCGCAGCGGTGAACAGTTGATTGCCGGAGGTGAGGCGAATACCCGCGATGCTGGCTCCCGGCTGCTGCAAGGGTGGGGTGGGGGTGCCGGGTGGCAGATTGACCACCCCGCATCCGCCCCCCTTGTCGCTCTGCAACCCCTTGGCCGGGGTGGCGATGCAGGCGGGGGTGAAGGCGGGGCTAGGTTGGGCCGCGCTAATCGGGGTGGGGTTCGGGGTAAGCAACGGGATGGTGGGCGCAGCTGTGACAGTGCTGGTATCGACAGTCGGGTAGTCGTGTCCCACCACCGGCACCGTGGCGACCGGGTTGCTCGTGCCACTGGGGGGGCTATAGAGTACCGACTTGTTGTCATCGCAGGCCGCGACGAAGAGCAGCAAGGCAATTATACCCAGCCACCAACGCGAAGCGCGGCTAATCTTCTTGCTCAAGCGAAATCTCCCCCCAACTAATCGAATGTGCGCTATTCGCATTATACCCTAACTCATGGCGCGGTCAAAGGGATGGCAGCCGCGTAGCGATGATTTTAACCGAAGTTTAACTGTCCGCCACCATTCACCTTATGGCAAGAAGCTATATCCTGCCACCCACGCGCTAATCGGGTCGAGCAGCAAGGCGGGGTAGAGGCCGAGAGCGACGGTTA
>JBBSEE010000688.1:0-2053 GCA_038239995.1 Chloroflexia bacterium
GGTCGAAGGGGACGGGCGCACCGATATACGCGCTGAAGCTGCTAGGGTTGGTGAACAGCTTACCGAAGTTGGCAAGGGTGATGATGTGCGGCTTGATGAGATAGACGTTGACCATATACATCCCTGCGCCCAACGCCAGCAGCACCAGCAATATCAGCTTTACCCTCGGCCAATATCGCCCCGCCAGCCCGCCCAGCGGTCGCAGCCAGCGGGGACGCGCCGCCAGCACCCACCAAACCAGCGCGACCCCCGCCAGCCCACCGTAGAGCAGCAAATAGTTGCGCCCCCACTGCCGCCGCTGGTCAATCAGGGTGTTGTGAAACAGGTCGAAGGTGTAGGGATAGGTGAAGAAGAAGATATGCACGATTGCCAGCAGCAGCATCCCCCCCAGCGGCAGGAACAGCCACCAATGCACCGCCCGCCACTTGCGACCAATCAGCAGGTAGGCAAGGTAGAGCGGCACGGGCACGAGGTAGAAGATGAAGTCGGGGCGGATGAAGCATATCTCGCCCAAAGCCACCGCCGCCAGTATGGCGAAGGCCCGCGCCATGTTGCGTTGCTCATTGATTTCGAGCGTGGGGGACGCGGCGGGGGCAGCGGCGATCAATTGTGTCCCCACAGGTTCGGTTTCGTTGGGGGATGTTGCGGCCCGATTCATTCCCTCCTGCGCCCCCGCCGCCACGCTATCCATCCGCCTTTGGGTAGAGACGAACACCGCGAAGCAGTAGAAGGCGGCGAAGCCGAGGAACTGGCTGCCCCCTTCCGCTACGGCATAGCGGGCGAACCATATCTCGGTGGTGTTGAGCAGCAGCAGCACCGCCCCGGCTCCCGCTGCCACCGCCCCGAACATCCTTTTGCCCGCGAAGTAAACCGCGAACAGACCCAGTAGCATCAGATATGGCGTAGCGTATAGCTCCCCCGCTGGCCCACCCGTGACCGCGTAGAAGATAGCCAGCCACACCGAATAGAGGCTATAGTGCTGGGGAACGACCAGCGTGGCCTGCTTGTCGTAGATGTAGAAACCGCTGGCCCGCTGTCGGGTCAGGGTGTAGCGGTCGGGGCTGAGGCCGACGAAGTATTGGCGTATCTCATCGTCGCTCAAGTGCCGCAAGATGGGGTCGGTGATGAATATCGCACCATGCTCCGCGATGTGCGCCCCCGAAGTGACGTACACCCCGGCATCGAGCGCACCCCGTATCAACTCGCCCGGCCTCGCGAACAGGAAGATGGCGGCGAGCAGCAACAGGGTGAGGAAAAGCGGCTCGATTATGATTTTAGATTTTAGATTTTGGATTTTAGATTGGAGGTGGCGAAATACGCTCAGGTCAAAGCGGTCGCGGTGAAGGATGATGAGCAGTAGCGAGGGACCGACGGTGGCTAGCAGCAGGGTGAGCAGGGAGAAGCGGCCAAGCTCGGCCAGCATCAGCCCCACCAGCCCGGCGTACAGCCCGCCGATTAGGAACTGGACGAAGGCCGCCTCGCTGGGCGACCCTCGCCATAGCCGCCGCCGCCCATGCCAAAACACCCGATAGGCGACTAGGCCGGGCAGATAGAGGATGAAGGGAAAGAGCAAGATTGTCAGCATAGGATTGAGGTTTGAGGTTTGAGGTTTGAGGTTCATCACTCATCACTCATCACTCATCACTTATTCTACATTCTACCTTCGAGCATTTCGCGATACACCGCCACCGTCTGGGCGGCGACGGCGGGCCACGTGTATTGGGCGAGTATCAGAGCGCGGCCCGCCTCACCCAGCGCGGCGCGGAGTTCGGGCGGACTGTCCGCCGCCGCTATTATAGCAGCCGCCAGCGCATCGGTGTTAGCGGGGGGGACTAGCCAGCCGGTTACGCCCGGCTGCACCTTGTCGGGGATGCCGCCCGCCCGCGTGCCAATCACCGCGCGGCCATGCAGCATCGCCTCCATCACCACTATCGCGCTGCCCTCATATAGGGTGGGGTGGATGAACAGGTCGGCGAGGGCATAGAGGTTGTGCAGGTCGGGGTCGCTCATCTTGCCCAGCAGCCGCACATTATCGCCGAGGCCGAGGAAGGCA
>JBBSEE010000689.1:0-2042 GCA_038239995.1 Chloroflexia bacterium
CGGGGGACTGCTTTGAGGGCATGGAGTTGCTGCTCCCCTACTTCAGTTACGGTCAATCCGTCCCCACCGCCCTCGACTACCTGCACGCGGGCGACCTCATCATCCTCGACCACCCCGACGCGGTGCAAATCAACGCCGAGGAGATTGACCGCCAAGCCGAGGAGGTGCGGGGCAAGCTCATCGCCCAGCGCGAGTTGCCCCCCAACCTACTCCCCCCCTACGTGGCGTGGGCCGAGCTTGAGGGTCGCGCCCGCGAGTTCGCCCGCATGGAAATCGGCGAACGACCCAACGCCCCCGATGAGGACACCGGCCTCACCAACCTGCTCGTATCCGCCAATTCTTACGCCGCTAACGTGGACAAGCTGGTGGACGACCTGCGGGGGATGACCGCGCGGGGGGTACGGGCCGTGATTGTCAGCCAGCAATCCTCCCGCCTGCAAGAGATGCTGGAGGCGCAGGACATCTACCCCGTGGTTCGCAAGCTGGTGGGGGGCGAGGGGGGGACATCGCCGCTTGCCGACGCGCTCACCGCCCCGCCCAGCGCGGGCAGTATCCACCTGTTGCATGGAGTAGTAGTGGGCGGCTGGCAACTGAGCAACCCGTCCACCGTGCTGCTCACCGACACCGAGGTGTTCGGCTGGACTCCCCCGGTGCGCCGTGCCAACCGGCGCACCTCGTCCGAGGCCGAGGCCCGCACCCGCAACGCCTTCGTCAGCCAATTGCAAGCCGGGCAATACATCGTCCACATCGAACATGGCATCGGGCGGTTCGCCGGGTTGGTGATGCGCGAGAACGATGGCATCGAACGCGAGTATATGCTGCTCGAATATGCCGATGGCGACCGCCTCTATGTCCCCTCGGAGCAGACCGACCGCGTGCTGCCCTACAGCGGGGTGGGCCACCAGCAACCCGCCCTCAATCGGCTGGGCACCGCGGAGTGGACGCGGGTGAAGCGCAAGGTGCGTGAGTCCACCGACCAACTGGCCCGCGAACTGCTCACCCTCTACAGCCAGCGCGAGATGGCCCGCCGCCCCAGCTATGGCGAGGACAATAACTGGCAGCAGGAGATGGAGTCCGCCTTCCCCTACGTGGAGACCGAAGACCAGATGCGGGCGATCGAAGAGGTGAAGGCCGACCTGCTCGACGATGAGCCGATGGACCGCCTCGTGTGCGGCGATGTCGGCTACGGCAAGACCGAGGTGGCGATGCGGGCGGCCTTCAAGGTGGTGATGGCGGGCAAGCAGGTCGCCGTCCTCGTGCCCACTACTTTGCTGGCCGAGCAGCACTACAACACCTTCCGCCAGCGGATGGGGGCGTTTCCGGTGGAAATTGAGATGATTAGCCGCTTCCGCAGCCGCAAGCAGCAGCAGGAGATTGTGCAGCAGACCGCCAGCGGCAAGGTGGATATTCTGATTGGCACCCACCGCTTGCTCCAGAAGGATGTGCAGTTCAAGAACATCGGCATGATTGTGGTGGATGAGGAGCAACGCTTCGGGGTCAAGCACAAGGAACGGCTGAAGCAGCTACGCACCGAGGTGGACGTGCTGACCCTGACCGCCACCCCGATACCGCGCACCCTGCATATGGCGATGGTGGGGGTGCGCGACATGAGCGTCATAGAAACCCCCCCCGCCGACCGCCTGCCGATTAAGACCTACGTGACCGCCTATACCGACCAACTGGTGCGCGAGGTGATATTGCGCGAGTTGCAGCGGGGCGGCCAAGTCTTCTTCGTCCACAATCGGGTGATGGGCATCGGCATCGTGATGCAAAACTTGCAGAAGCTGATACCCGAAGCCCGCATCGGCATCGCGCATGGGCAGATGGATGAGGTGCAGCTAGAGCGGGTGATGAGCGAGTTTATCGAGAAGCGGATAGACGTGCTGCTCTGCACCACTATCATCGAGTCGGGGCTGGACATCCCCAACGCCAACACTCTGATAGTGGATGGGGCGGAGAACTTCGGCCTCGCCCAGTTGTACCAGCTACGCGGGCGGGTGGGGCGGGGAGCGAACCGCGCTTACGCCTATCTCCTCTACCAC
>JBBSEE010000690.1:0-2041 GCA_038239995.1 Chloroflexia bacterium
GCTTGTCCGTGTAGGTCGCCGATCCGCTGCTCAATCGCCAAGCTGCGCTCGTGGTACTCAATCGCCTTGCGGTACTCGCCCAGCGATTGGTACGCTACGCCGAGGTTGCCGAGGGCGTTGGCGCGGGAGCCTTCCTCCAATGCACCTTTGGGGGCGTTGACTAGCTGCTCCTGCATCGCTTGGTAGCGGCTGAACTCACCCCACCTATCCAGCAGTCCAGTCAGGCTAATCGCGGCTTTCTCATTCATGTAGGCCAGCGGCGTGCCGCTCACTATCGTGGCTGCATCCTCATACTCCCCCGCCGCCACCAGTTGGTCGAAGGCATCGAGCAGGGGCTGCACGTCATCAACCCCGCGCGGCGGGTCGGTGCGAGGGTTACGGGTGTAGAGGGCGCGGAAGTAGGCGGCGGCGGCACGGTGGTGGGCGGCGGGGTCGGCAAGCTGGCGGTGGGCGTAGTCGCGCACGATGGTGTGTTCGCCGTAGCCCGCGTTGGCCTGCTCCAGCAGCGAACGGCGGGCGAGGGTGAGGGCGCGGTATTCGATGTCGCCAGCATCCCAGCCGGTGCGGGCCATGGGGCGGGGTCGGGGCGGCGGGTGCAGCAGCCACGTGATGGCTTCGACGTTGCCCGCGAACATAATATGCTGTTGTCGAGGGTCGCTGGCGTTGTACTCGGCGAGGCGCGGCAGGTAGTCGAAGTAGGTGAGCATCCCCGCCACCGCGGCGGGGCTGACCGCGCGGGGGTAGAGGCTGTAGTATTGCAGCAGCAGGCGGTCGTCGTCGTCGAGCAGGGTGGGGTCGCGCCAAATCTTGTCCAGCAGCTTGGTGGCAATGTCGCCGCGCCAGAGGGTAGAGTCATCGAGTAGGGTGCGGAGGCGGGCGGTCTGCTGCTCAGGGGTGGGCGGTTCGCCCTTCGCCGCGGCGGGATTGACCAGTTGGACGAGGAAGAGGAGGGCTTGGGGGTGGCCGCCCGCCTTGCGCGATGCTTCGCGGCGGAGGTCGAGGTCAACGGTAAGCTGTTCGCCCAGCAGCGTGGCCCCCGCCTGCTCATCGAGGCCGCCGAGGGTGTAGGGGTTGGCGAGTTCGAGGCCCTGTGCGTCGCAAGGCTTGATGCGGCTGGTAATCAGCAGCTTGCTGGGGCCTAGTTGAGCGGTATTGGAGAGCAGGGTATCCCACCCATCGGCGGGCTGGCCGTTGGAGTCGAGGATGGTCTCTAGGTTGTCGAGGACGATGAGGGCGGCCTCGGTCAGTTGCTGGAGCAAGCCGACGATAAGCAGAGCTTGCTTGCGGGGGTTGGGTTCATCGCTAGGGTCGAAGGATTGGCCGCCGAAGCCCGCCACCGTGTGCAGCAGGCCGGATAGGGTGGGGTCAACCTTGAGGTTGTACCAGCAGGCGTGGGGGTAAAGTGCCGTGCTGGTGGTGAAGTAGTAGGCGGCAAGGGTGGATTTGCCGATACCGGCGAGGCCGAGCAGGGTGGCAACACCGGGCAGCGGGTCGCTCACGATGGTGGTGGCACTCTGTTGGGCGAATAGCTGGGCAATGTCGGCAAGTTCCCGTTCCCGCCCCACGAACCCACTGAGGCGGGGCCGTAGATGCTCGACCGCATGGTAGTGGGCGCGTTCGGCGACGAACTTGATGATGACCTGTATGTTGCGATTGCCCAGCGCGATGTTGCCCTGATTGTCGCTGAAGTCGGCCTTATCCAGCTTACTGAGCAGCGGCTGAAGCTCGGCATCGCTGAGGTCGAGCTTGCTGGTACGCTCATGCGCGGCTATCACGCTGCGAATGAGTTCGATGAGTTGCGCTTCGCTAAACTGGTAGTCGCCCATAGCTCACCCCCATGCTGGATTGCGGAGTAGATGATGGGTGGATTATAGCACAGAGCCGCATGATTGAAAAGCAGCCAGCGGATTAGGTTCAGCGGAGCAGCGGACAAAGCGGATGTCGTAGGGGCGGGTTGCACTCGCCTGTTGGGGGATGACCAGCCAGCGGATTAGGTTCAGCGGAGCAGCGGACAAAGCGGATGTCGTAGGGGCGGGTTGCA
>JBBSEE010000691.1:0-2038 GCA_038239995.1 Chloroflexia bacterium
AACGCATCCGTTGGCGGTTTTCAGTGGGGCGGATACGATTCGCCCCTACGTCATGGTGCGTTGATTACGATGAGTGTTGATGCAGGGCAAGCGGGCGCGATAAATCCGCGCCCCTACGTTGCCCTATTCGTTTATTCGTTTTAACGCATCCGTTGGCTGATTCTAGATTCCACCTTCTACTTTCTACATTCCACATCTAGCCGCCACGTCCATGCTGAGGCCGCATCGCGCAGGCGGTTGTGCTCGTCCGCATCGTTGCTCATTGCCCGCATCGCCAGTGTATAATGGCCGACTTGGAAGGCAATGTAGGCGGCGCGATAGAAGGCGAGTTGCGTAGGGGTGGGGCGATAGCCCGCCTTGTGCGCGAAGCGGGCCAGCAGGCGGGCGGTCTCGTCGCGGTCGAGGGCCAGTTCGAGGGCCGCCGCCGCAATGTCCCAGCCAATGTCCTGTGCCCCAATTAGGTCATGGGCGGCATGGTGGTCCAGCGCGTCGGACTTGTGCAAGCGACCATCCGGCAGCAGCAGCCACTCCCAGCTTTGCATCTTGTTATCGGTCAACACCCGCCGCTCCGCCGCCACCAGTTCGCCCTGCCGCCCCTGCCATTCGCCCAGCATCAGGGCGGCTTCTTCGTCCAATGCCTGCTCCGTATTGTAGGTCATCATCGCATATAGCTGCTCCACACTTGCGCCATCGCTCGGCGCGGCGGGGAAGTGGCGGGCGCGGTGGGCAAGGTAGTCGGCCACGAAATCCACCAGCGCAGTGCGGTCAATCTGCCGCAGGGTCGCGCCCACCAGCGGCTGCGCCCTCGCCTGCCATGCGCTGACCATGAAGCCGTGCCGCAGCCCCACCACTGGGGGGATGAACCCCGCCTCGGCCAAACTATGAGCGAGCGGCAACTTGTCCGCGCCGTAATGCCCCAGCCCCGCGAACTTGAGCAGCCAACACTTGCCCCCGACAGTGCAGAGATACTTGCGCCGCTCCTGCTGCACGTGAACCGCAGGCCAATCCGCCTTGCCCAGCAGCTTGGCCCGCCATCGTCCGTAGCCGACCTCCTCTAGCTCGCCCACCCCGTCGGTCAAGTCGCTGACTAGCTCCGCCAGCCAGCCGCTGGCGATGAACACTTCCTCGAAGTCGGCCACGTACTTGCGGGCCGCCCCCCATCGCTCCCCATGCTCCGCGCGGGCGTGGGGGCCAAGCGGATTGGCGTGGCTGGGGAAGAAGGTGAGGCGGTCGCGGGCCAGCCCCTGCCCCTCCAGCCAATCGGCCACCGCCCCGAAGCTGCTGCCCGATAGCCCCGGCCCCTCGTCCACGATGAGATGGGGTATCTGGCGGGCGGCCTCCCCGCCTATCCGCCAGATAGGGCGGGCGGCCAGCAACTGGTCGTATGCAATGCGCCCGACCCCATTTATATCGCCGAAGCGGGCGTACAGGTCATTGAATTGCGTGGGGGGCAGAGGAAAATCGGCATCCGTGAGGTCGGCGAGGTCAAGCACACGGCTGAAGGGGTGGCCGCTGGGTCGCAGGCTGTAGCCCTCGGCGTTGCGCTTGGCCGCCCGCAGCGTCGCCATTACCACTGCCGCTAGGGTCGCCCCGATGCTGAGGATACCCACCACCCGCACATTTTGGGCCGCGTCCGCGGCGAGGTACTGCAAGGCGGCTTGGATGTACAGTTCGGGGTAGAGGCTATAGTAGGCGAACCCTTCCAGCGGCTTGACCGTGATGCGGGCGGGCCGGGCGGGATGAGCGGCGTAGGCTTTCAGTTCGGCAATCAGCCGCCGCAGCCAGCCACGCGGCAGGCGGCGCGACCCCGCCAGCAGCCCCAACTCCTCACATGAGTACAGCACCGCGCGGGCCGCCCCCAACAAGGCGGGGCGCAAATTATGGCCGCTGGATTGCCCCCGCGCGGTCAACCCACCCTGCGCGTCGAACGCATCGTTCAGCCCCTGCTCTAGCTCACCTATTTCGATGAGCAGGCCCACCAATGCGGCGTGCCGGGCGATACCACGCGGCAGCAGGGCGGCCCACTCCGCAGTTGCGA
>JBBSEE010000692.1:0-2031 GCA_038239995.1 Chloroflexia bacterium
ACCCCGGCAAGCCAGTGCTAGACCACATCGTGGACCACCGCGCGGTGGGTGGGCAGGGACTGATTGACGGCGGTCGGGGCGGACGCGCGGGCCTCGGCCACGATGTATACACCCGCGATGAACGCCGCCGCTACATGAACAATGACCCGCAGGAGCCGTGAGCCGATTTTGGATTTTGGATTTTGGATTGAGGTAACACAGTAAGGTGGGGCGAACGACGGTTCGCCCTTTCGTTTGCTATCTCTCCTCCCGGTGGGAGGGGAGATAGCAACTCATCCCTTACGCTAGACACTCGTGCAGCGCGGCTTGCAACGCAGTTTCGTCGAGGTCGGAGCCGATGATGACCGCCACGCCGCTGATTAGCTCGGTGTCGCTGATGTCGAAGGGGATGAGGTTGTAGTGGCCGGGGGTGTATTGGAATATCGAGGTGATGGCGATGTCACTGGTCTGTACGATGCCCTTCGCGCGTAGCACCCCAACTGGCAGGCCCGCAAGGAAGCCCTCAAAGCGGGCACGGTCAAGCGGGGCGGGCAGGCTGAAGCTGAGGCTACGAATGTGGGGGTTATGGTGAATATGAGGGATAGCATCCCCCTCTCCCTCTGGGAGAGGGTTGGGGTGAGGGTTGGGGGTGAGCAGGGCGGCGATGTCCACCTCGGCATGGCTGGCGAGCAATTGGTGGGCGGTGGGGTTGAGCGTGGTTAGCTCCCCCTGAAGCTGGGTGATAGTGGCGGGGTCAACGAGGTCGCGCTTGTTGATGATTAGCGTATCGGCGCACCGTGCTTGTACCACTGCCAGTTCGCGCTGCGCCCTTAGCATCGCCCAGCCCAACGCATCCACCACCGTAATCACCCCCGCGAGTATCACATTGGGCAGCAGCCATGGCATGGTCACTTGGTCCAGCAGTTCGATGGGGTTGGCGAGGCCGCTGGTCTCCACCAAGATCAGGTCGGAGCGATTCCGCAGCAGCCGCTTGACCGCGGGGGGCAACTGGCTGGCATTGGTGCAGCAGACGCAGCCGCCAGTCAGTTCGGTGAGCATCAGCCCCTTGCGGTCAAGCTGGGCAGCATCTATATTGACCGCCCCGAAGTCGTTGACAATCACGCCGGGGCGCATCCCCGCCCCACTGGCGTAATCGAGCAGCCGTTGCATCAGGCTGGTCTTGCCGCTGCCGAGGAAACCGGCCACCACATAGAGAGGTACATCCGCCACGTGCGCTACTCCCATAATTAGGCCCAAACAAAGCGAAAGCCCTCGAACAGTCCTTGCGGAGCATCCGAGGGTCTAATCGCGCTTCAAACATTGCTGTCCGAAGTGATAATATCTTACCACTGTTTGGTTATCTTGTCAAGGGGGTTTTCCACAATTTTGCGGGCAATTTTTCGCGGATTTTAGGGATGACAATAGCCCGGCATCGGGTCGGCCCCCATTCCGACACAACACCGGGCTACTGCCAGCAGAAAGGGAAAGGGAAAGGAGGATAGGCAGGAAGCTAGTCCCCCTAGATTGGGTTAGTTGGGCCGCTCCACGAGGGTTAGTTGCACGGTCTGTTCGCTGCCACCGTTGCGGATGAAGGTGACGCTGACAGTGTCCCCTACCTTGTGCGTGGCGAGCAGGCTAGCCAGCGGGTTGTCCGCCCCCACATCTTGGCCGTCGAACTTGGTGATAATGTCGCCCGCTTGCAGGCCCGCCTTGTCTGCAGGGCTGTTGCGAACTACATCTTGCACCAGCAGGCCATGATTGATGCTTAGGCCGTAATATTGCGCCACTTGGTCGTCAATCGGCAGGTAGGTGATGCCGACGTAAGGGCGAACCACTGAGCCAGTCTTGATTAGCTGCTGGGCCACCTTGTTCGCCTCGTTGCTGGGGATGCTGAAGCCGAGGCCTTGCGCGATGTCCGCTCCCATCACCCCGTTGCCGCTGCTAGTGACTACGGCCACATTGATGCCAATCACCTGTCCGTTCAGGCTCGCTAGCGGGCCGCCGCTATTACCGTGATTGATGGCCGCGTCCGTCTGGATGAGGGCACTGCCT
>JBBSEE010000693.1:0-2031 GCA_038239995.1 Chloroflexia bacterium
GCGCTCCGCATCGTCAAGCAGAAGCGACCCCAAGCTGCTCCCAACCAAGAGCAACTCGACGCACTGGTGAAGTTCGCCCGCAACTGGCAGCAGCAGTTCGGTGGCTTCAGTGGGGACACTGCCGCCGACCTTCGAGCCATAGCCTACAGCGAACGTGCCACCCTCAGCTTAGATGGCAACTTCGAACAAAATAACATGGCTGGCCGACCCTTATGCGGTGGCGCGGGACGCACTTGCCGAATACGGTATACTCGCCCAGCGGCTCATCCCTCTACCTACCACCTACAACGCGGTCTTTCGGGTGGATAGCGGCGACACCCGGTTGGTGTTGCGTATCCACCGACTAGACGGCAGCACCGACGAGCTGGACGAGGATGTCAATTATATCAACTCCGAGTTGGTCTGGCTGCAAGCCTTGAGCCGTGACACCGACCTCGGCGTACCCCGCCCCCTCGCCAACCGCGCGGGCCAACTAGTCACGCTGGTGGCGACCGAGCGCGGACCAATGGTCTGCTCCCTGCTCACGTGGCTGGAGGGTCGCTTCCTCGACCAAGGGTTGCGCCCCATTCACCTAGAGCGGGTGGGGGAGATGACTGCGCGGCTGCACGATTACAACCCCCGCTTCGTGCCCCCACCCGGCTTCAGCCGTGAACGCGCCGACTCCTTTGATGGGCCGCACAAGTTGTACGAGTTCGCCCCGATACAGAACGATGTGCGCGAGGTGCTAGACTACGTAGGGGCGGACTTCGCACGGTACTCGGCTGAGGCGGGCCGCATCGCCACCGTCGCGTTTACCCGCATCTGGGCGGACTTGGCCGAGTTCGGCGACACGCCTGACCGCTTCGGCCTCATCCACGCCGACATTCACCAGTGGAATTACCTGTTCTGGCATGATGAGGTGCGGCTGCTCGACTTCAACAACCTCGGCTACGCCCCTTACCTCTATGACTTCGCGGTCACGCTGGACAATCTGCTCGACCGCCCCGACTACCCGGCCCTGAAGGCGGCCCTGCTGCGTGGCTACCAAAGGCGGCGCGACTTGCCGCCCGATTATGCGCGACCTGATTGCCCATCGCAACCTCAGCATCGTGCATTGGCCGCTGACCATGCCCCCCGACTCGGCGGAGCGCAAACTGCATTGGCCCGGAGTGGCGAAGGGGCTAGCGCACCTAAAACTCTTCATCAGCGGCGAAGATATTTGGTGAGAGGCGAACAATGTCTACACTGGCGAAAATCACATGGCTGCATCAGCCGCAGCAGGTCGCGGAGGCGGCACTGGCGGGTTATGGCCTGAGCGCAACGCGGCTTACGGCCATGTCCAGCACCTCGAATGCCGTGTTTCGGGCGGCAACCGCGGGTGGCGACGTGGTGTTGCGCCTGCATCGCTTCCATGAACAAGACAAACCGGCCACCGATTGGGTGAAATATATCATCTCCGAGATGCTCTGGCTGCAAGCTCTCAGCCGAGACACCGACCTCGATGTGCCTCATCCGCTGGTTAATCGGCAGGATGGGCTGGTTACGCTGGTAGATAACGGCGCAGACGAGCCGGTGCTATGCTCAGTGCTAGGCTGGATGGAGGGGCGATTCTACAACAAGGGCCTGCGGGCCGCGCATCTAGCGAAGGTTGGTGAACTGACCGCGCACCTGCACAACTACAGCGCAAGTGGACAGTTTGTCCCCCCTCCCGACTTCCACCGCGCCCGCTGCGATGCCATCGAGGGGCCAGCCCGATTTTCCCAGTTTACCGTGACACATTCTGATGCGCTAGAGGTGATTGATTACTTGGGCAGTCTATGCCGCGAACTCGATGCCCATATAGCTCGGATGGTGACAGCCTCGGTGGCAAGAGTCTGGGCCGACTTGGCCGATTTTGGGGTGGACAACGACCACTTTGGCCTGATTCATGGCGACATTCACCAATGGAACTACCTGTTCGGGCAAGGCCAGCCTAAGCTGATAGACTTCGACAATGTGGGCTACGCTCATTATCTGTACGACTTTGCGGTGATATTGAACAACGTGGCGGAC
>JBBSEE010000694.1:0-2027 GCA_038239995.1 Chloroflexia bacterium
GGGGCCAACCCCCCACACCCCCAAAGCTCTTCACCATATCCCCTTAACTTGAGGCCTACGGGCGGATGCAATTCGCCCTTACATCATCGCCCCACCCCCGGCTCAGGCTGGGGGATTTTTGTGCCTTCAGATGATGGGTTATAATCTGCCTTACTAACTTCGCCTTGACCCGCCACGCACCCACCCCCAACCCCTCCTGATGGGAGGGGAGCTTGCGGCCACCCCCTCGCGGTGGGAGGGGCGCCAAATTGCCCGTTACATTCGCCGCCGGGCGGTGTCTATACTGATGAGGGCAAGAACCGGACTTGCCCCTCGCGCGACAAACAAGGTAAAAGCATATGCTCTTCTTGTTCGGACTGGCTAACCAGCAAACCGAGGTGGCCGCCCCCGACCCGCAGGCCGATGATGGCGAACTGGTGCGGGCGGCTTT
This sequence comes from Chloroflexia bacterium, assembly GCA_038239995.1. Classification (GTDB taxonomy): domain Bacteria; phylum Chloroflexota; class Chloroflexia; order QHBQ01; family QHBQ01; genus QHBQ01. The sequence goes on from JBBSEE010000694.1 coordinate 431, forward strand.
GGCCGACCCCGTCGCCTTTACTCTGCTCTACGACCGCTACGTTGATGCTATCTACGCCTACTGCTACGTGCGCCTGAACAGCCGCGAGGCGGCGGAGGATGCCACCAGCGAGGTGTTCCTCAAGGCCTTTGCGGGCTTGCGCGGCTATCGGGGCGGGTTGTTTGTGGCGTGGCTGTTCCAAATCGCCCACAATCTGGTGATTAACCTCCAGCGCAACCGTCGCCCGCCGCTTTCCTACGAAATTGCGGACTTGCCCGACCCCCGACCCCCGCTGGAGGAGATGGTGATTAGAGACATCGAACGTCAAGACCTACTCGCGGCCATGGCCCAGCTACCCGACGAGCAGCGCACCGTGCTGGAATTGCAGTGCGCGGGCTGGAGCGGGGCGCAGATTGCCGCCTCCCTCGGCAAGAGTGGGGCGGCGATTAGGATGCTGCGCCACCGCGCGGTCGAACGCCTGAAGCAGCTTATTCTAGGGCAGGAGGTGGCCTGATGAGCGACTCGGAGCAGCAACAAGCCACCCTCCTTGAGCAATACTATGTCGCACTGGACGCGGACGACCACGCCGCCTCGCCGCCCAGCCTCGACCCCGCCCGCGCCCTGATTGCCGCCAGCCTGCATCGCCAATTGCGCGGCCAACCGCCCACTGCCGCTTTCCGCAGCCAGCTACGGCAGCGGCTGGAAGCGGCGGCCAGCACTACCGAGGCCGTTCATCGCCGCCCTTTCGGGGGTAGAAAAGAGGAAGCAACCATGCCCCAAACCACCACTTTTGCGCCGAGGCCGCCCCTCAGCCGCGCCTTCGGCAGGTTCGTCAGCTTGACCCTTGTGCTGGCCTTCTTGGTCGGTGGCCTCGCGGTGGCGAACGACTTGATTCGCAAGCAGCAACCCAACCTCGCCAGTACGCCCACTCCACCGGTCGCCGCCCTCGCCTCGCCCGCCGCCGATGCTCCTTGCAACGGGCCGCTGGGCGGGTGGCAACCCACTGCCGCGCTGCCCGGCAGCATGGGCGGGGCCGTCGCCAGCGATGGCACTTATCTCTACGTGGCGGGTGGGCCGCTGTCGCTGAATGGGCCGAGCGTGAGCGACCAATTGCTCCGCTATGACCCCGCCGCCGACAAGTGGACCGCGCTTACCAAAATGCCGGTGGCGGTCGCCTCCGCGGTCGCCGTCTACTCGCCGGTCAACAAGAAGCTGTACGTGTTCGGTGGGATGCAAGGCAAGACCAATCAGGACGGGGTCTCGCTCGCCGACACCCACATCTATGACCCGGCCACCGATACGTGGAGCAGCGGCGCGTCCATGCCCGAAGCGCGTATCCTGATGGGGGTGGGCTACTGGAACGGCAAGATTTACCTCGTCGGCGGCCTCCTCAGCCTCGCTACCCCCTCGATTAAGGACCAGACGTGGGAGTATGACCCCGTTGCCAACAAATGGGCCACCCGCACGGCCCGTCCCCACCCCGCCAGCGGCTTTGGCTATGGGGTGATTAACGGCCACTTCTACAGCGCGGGCGGATTTGACGGCGCGACCAATCGGTTCAGCCTCGCCCTCTATGACTACGACATCGCCGCCGACCAGTGGACCGCCCGCGCCGACC
>JBBSEE010000695.1:0-2023 GCA_038239995.1 Chloroflexia bacterium
CGCCGTTGCTGGCAATCGCAAGGTGGTCGCCCAGCTTGACCGCGCCGCTGACCTTGACTTGGGCTTGGCCTGCGATGATGATTTGCACCAAATCGCCCGCCTTGATGGTGGTGGCCTTGTCGTCCACTTGGATGGTGTCGTGCTTCATCGGGTTGGTGTCGGCGGGGTCGGCGAGGGAGACTTGGTAGCGGGATTGAGCGATACCCACTGCCGCGCCAGCATTGCTAGCATCGGCCTTGACCACGCCCAGCGTCTGCACCCCTTCGACCATCTCATTGTTGCCATCGAGGGCGAGGACATCGCCGGGGTGGAGGTCGCTGTCGCCGTGATACTTGACCATCATGCCGAAGCCGAGGCCGGTGAACCAGCCGCCGGTGGCATGGCCCGCCCCGCGTGCGTAGACGGCGGTGTGGCTGCTACCCTGGTCGTAGCTATCGAAGAAGCCGCCGAAAGCGGTGCTGGGGCCGGGGTAAGCACTGCCCCACACCCCTTCGCCGCCCGCGCCGAGGCTGCGTCCGAACACGCCGCTGCCACCACTGTTGCTCGTCATCCCATCCACCCCATCAATGTAGCCAGAACGACCGGCGGTGGTGCCGTATGCGTAACCCACTAGCCCAGTGAAGGTGCCGGTGAACACGCCGCCCGAACCGGGGAAGCCAAAACCAATCACCCCCGCGGTGTTGAGGTAGTTGTTGCCGCTGGGGAAGCTCTCGCCGTATACCCCTGCTCCATACTTACGCAGGTCGGGGCCACCGGTCGCCCCGCTAATGCCGGTGCCGATGGCCGCGCCACCGTATACGCCGGTATGCCGATAGCTGCTACTAACCCCACCGTTGTAACCGTTCACCCCGAAGCTATCGAGGTTGTCGGCATAGGTCTCGCCCGACAGGCCGGTGGTGCCGCGCCCATATACGCCGATGGAGAAGTAGTTGGGGTTGGTGTTGATGCCGTTAATCGCCCCCTCTTGGGGGAACAGGCCGTTGACTGGACCGCTGACCACTGCACCGGGGGCGAGGCTCATCGCGTAGGGCGAAGCGGTCATCTCGAAGCGGGGGGACATTTCCGCGTCCGCGCCCACCGCGATGCCGAGGTAGAGCTTGTTGGCGAAGTTGGCAACCGCGGCGAGGTTGAAGCTGGTATTGCTGCCCAGCAGGTAGGTGAACAGGCCGTTCGAGCTAGGGGTGATGCTGATTGGCCCTTCGGTGAATATCGCGCTGCCGCCGCTGGCTACGGAATAGAGCTTGAAGGTGACGTTGGTGGCGACGATGATAGGGTTGCCGGACGAGTCGGTCAGCCGCCCCTGCACGGTGATATGGTAGGGGGTCTGGTCGTTGGGGGCTGCATCTTTGCTGCCGGGCTGGGGGTTGTTCGCCTGCACGTTGACGGTAGCACTGAGGTGAGGCTGGCTAGCTTGGGCTGATGGTGCACCACCCAGCACCTGCGCGATAACGAGCAGCAGGGGCAGAATGATGGCAGCAAGGGCGGTAATACGGTTGGTTTTCATCTTAATCTTTCCTTTCGGGGAGATGTGACTTGACTAGTATTGGGTGGGATGGTGATGAGCAAAGCCGCCCCAAATCGGCAAGGGTGTTGCTTTGCCCGTCACCGATCGTTCTGGCTATACCTCTAGGTGGTAGAACTCGCGCCGCCCATTCTCCACCAGCGGCATCATGCGGGCGAACCATGCGGCGAAGTCGGGGCGGGCGAACACCTTGACGGATTCCTGCTCCCACGCCGCCATGCTGTCTATCTCAGTTTCGGTGATGACGGTGAAGAACGGGCCGCTGGCATCGGTGAGAATGCGCTGGGCAAAACCCATCGCCATATCCGCCGACCACTTCTGCTGCCCTTCCTTGAACAGCTCCACCAGTTCGCCGCCATGTCCGTACTTAGCTTGAAAAACATCTCGTACCACAATCATCGCTATATCCTTTCTTTCGCGGGGGTAAATCCTGCCGAAGCGCAGGGTCTTCAAGCCACCGCGTGATAAAATCTTGGAGGTCGCCGAGGGAGGTAAAGTAGA
>JBBSEE010000696.1:0-2016 GCA_038239995.1 Chloroflexia bacterium
AGAGTTCGACCTGCTCGCCTTCCTTGCTGCCCACCCCGGACAGGTGTTCAGCCGCCATGCCCTGCTGGAGCGGGTGTGGGGCTACGACCGCTATGTGGACGAGCGCACCGTGGATGTGCATATCCGCCGCCTGCGCGAGAAGCTGACCGCCATCACCCCTGCCCTTTCGCTGCTCGAAACCGAGTGGGGGGTGGGGTATAAGTTTGTGGGGTGATGAGTTCATGCCCCCATCTAAAATCCAAAATCAAAAATCTAAAATCCTCCACAGCCTCACCATTCGGCTCACCGCCTTGTACATCGTGGGGGCACTGCTGTTGGTGGTCGCCATTGCGCTGGGCAGTTACCTGTACATCAGTCGCTACCTTGAAGCTAGTCTGCGTTCCGACCTCGATGCTGCCGCCCAAGCCGACGTGCAATACTTCGAGCTTGCTATCAGCGTAGGTGGCCTTCCCTCCGACGCATTGGTCAGCAACGTCGCCCCGCGCCTTGTTCGGCTCAACACCAATCGCTTCACCGTGCGCGTGTTCGACCCCAATGCCAACTTGCTGGCTGGGGGGCCGGAGGCATTGGGCATAGCACCCAGCAGCCCCGCCTACAATCTGCTTGCCACCGATACACTGCTGCTCCATCCCGTGTTCTACAGCGACCCCCAACGCCTTTACGTCGCTTATCCCGCTACATATCGTGAAGAGACGGCGGCGATTATCGAACTATCGGCCAGCCGCGATAGCATCAATCGGGTGCTGTTGTTGCTCGGTCGCGTCTACATAATCGCTCTGCTCATCGCCGCCTTCATCGCCGCTCTCGGTGGGCTGTGGCTGGCTCGCACCGTCAGCCGCCCGATACGCAATATCGCCGCGACGGCGGAGCAGATTGCCGCGGGCAGCGATGCGGGACTGGGCGCACGGGTGGGCGATGAGGTGCGGCGACGTGACGAAATCGGCGCATTGGCTCATAGTCTGAACGAAATGGCCGACCGCCTGCAAGCGCTACTCGCCTCGCGCAACACTTTCGTTAGCAGCATCGGACACGAGCTACGCACCCCGCTCACCACCCTGAAGGGCAACATCATCAACCTACAGGACGACCCCGAACTCAGCCCTGATAATCTCCAAGCTCTACAAGTGATGGAGCAGGAGACCGACCGCCTCACGCGGCTGGTGGAGGAGTTGCTCGCCTTCGCCCGCAGCGGTGGGGTTGCGCCCGCGCCGGAACTAGCCTGCCGCCCATTTGACCTCAGCACACTGGTGGCCGAACTATGTGCCGCGCTCGAACCCCGCGCCGCCCGCCTCGGCCTGCGTCTCACCTGCGCGGCTCCCACACATATCACTGTCACTGCCGACCCCGACCGTGTGAAGCAGATACTCATCAACCTGCTGGATAACGCCCTCAAGTTCAGCCCTGCTGGCGGCTGCATCGAGGTGACAGTGCAGCCGGAAGGTAAGATGGCGGTTGTGCGCGTGGCCGACAGCGGCCCCGGCATCAGTGTGGCCCAGCGTGAAGCCGCCTTCCTCCCCTACGAGCGGGGGGAGATGGCCCGCACCACCCCCGGCCTTGGCCTCGGCCTGTCCATCGCCCGCCGTCTCGCGGAAGCACATGGTGGCTCACTCACCCTTGAAGCCAACCAGCCGCAAGGGACGGCGGCGGTGCTGCGATTGCCATGTCAGATAAAAGATTAAAGATTAAAGATAGGAGTTACGCAGTTGGCACGGCGTATGCGATTCGCCCCTACATCATTAGGCATAATTTCAGACGCAACTGCCTAACTCCTAAAAGATTGAAATACCGCCCTTCTTCTTTAGCCTTTAATCTTTTATCTTTAATCTTTTATCTTTAATCTAGCCTCTGTAACATCCGTTCACATCCGCATAAAGCGCGGTTCACATCATTGCTATATGTTTCGGTTACAATTAGGGTAGGGCGCGACGATAACCCTTACCCCGCCTACCCAAGAGGGGTTGGTTCTTGCCCCCCACCGGGAGGGGTTGGGCCTTACTCCCCGCCCGGTGGGAGGGG
>JBBSEE010000697.1:0-2016 GCA_038239995.1 Chloroflexia bacterium
ACCGCCCTCAGCGCGGCATGGCACGTCATCCCTCTGCTCCCCGAACGCTATTGGCGCGGCGACCCTCGCCCGGTCAACGACCCCGCCGCCGGTGGCCCCCAATTCAGCCATAATGGGTAGCTGAAGTAATGAGTGATGAGTGGCTAAAGCGCATCAACATAAAGCCTCCCCCAGCGGGGGAGGTTTGGTGAGGGAGAAGCTCGCCCCGCATCAATGCCGACCATAACAATCAAACCTCCGCCAGCCCAGTAACACCCGCCATCAATGAAAAACCCCTCAAACCTCAAACCTCAAACCTCAAACCTCAGCGACGAGGCCAAACGCGCCGCCAGTGCCAGCGGCTTCAGCCACATCGCCCCGCTCTACGATGAGGACTTCGACACCAACCCCGCCGCCCGCTGGATGCGCGGACGTAGCCTCGGCCTGCAACGGAGGCGGTTCAAGGCTGGCGACCATGTAATCGAGATGGGCAGCGGCACCGGCGAAGAAGCCCTCACCCTCGCGCGGCAGGGGGTTCACGTCCTCGCCTGCGACCCCGCCACCGCCCTGCTGGACATCGTGGCCGCCCGCGCCGCGGCTGACCAAGCCGTCGCCGACCCCCGCACCTACGGCAGCGTGGCAACACGGCCATACGCGGCGGGCGAATTGGGCAAGCTGGTGCGTGAGTTCGGCCCTCATGCGTTCGATGGAGCGTACAGCAGCTTCGGCCCGCTCAATTGCGAACCGGATATGACCGCAGTCGCCGATGCCCTCAGCGTGCTAATCCGCCCCGGCGGGCGGCTCATCTTTTCGGTGATGAACACCATCTATCCGGTGGAGATAGCGTGGTTCTTGCTGCACGGCGACAAGGAGCGGGCCACTCGCCGCCATCACGGTTGGATTATGGGCAACATCTGCAAGGATACCCATGATGCAGTGCCCACCCGCTACTATCGGGCCAGCCAGTTTCGCGCCTACTTTGCCCCCTACTTTCGCCAGACCGCCAATCGCGCTCTGCCCCTACTGATGCCCCCGCCCTACCTCGCCATCTTCCTGCGCCGCTACCCCCGCCTTTTCAAGCTGATTGCCAAGCTGGACATCGCCCTTGCCCCCCACTGGCCCTTCAACGCCCTCGGCGACCACTTTTGGATTGAATTGGTACGAAGGTGAGATAAAAGATGAAAGATGATGCTGTAAATCCGCTTTTCTTTAATCTTTAGTCTTTAATCTGAACATAGCAAGAAGGCCAACAATATGCTGTGCATAAGGTTGGCCCGCTTGCTGAGGAGGAGGAAGAGGAGGTAGGAGTTGTCGGTTTTTAGTCTGCCAGCGTCCAGCGTGGCCCGCGACGAAGGCGAGTGATGCGGAGGGGGCGGACGGGGACGGTGGTGAGGATGCGACTGGCGATGCTGGGCTGGGTAGGTTGGTCGCTAGGCTCAGGGTTAGGCTGGTTGGGGTTGGCGCGATAGTCGCGCTCGTCGGTGGCGGGGGTGGCGGCGCGGGTCGCTTCATCACGCCTGCTGCTGGACCCGCTGCGGCGGAAGTTGTCGTAGAAGCTGACCTGCCGCTCTTGGCTATCGGTTTGGTTAATCATGTGCGCCATTTGCTCTGCTCCTTGTCTGGCGGGACGGTCGCTCTTGCCCTTGCTGCCCGCTTGTTTCCTGACAAGGATATAATACCTCAACTTTGCGCCGCGTACTGTCAAACGCTTTACATCTAGTGTGTAAAGTTAGCGACATTAGCTAATATAACAAAAGCCCCCAGCGGGGGTTGGGGGAGAAATGCTGACTAACGGTAAAGCTGACAAGCAGCATCAACAAAAAGCCCCCAGCGGGGGTTTGGGGGAGAAATGCTGACTAACTGTTTAGCCTGACGGCGAAAAGCAGCCAACGGATGCGTAAAAACGAATGTGGCAACCTCGCGCTTGGGTGGGGGTGCATCCGGGGGTGTGGGGGGCGCCCCCCGGGGGGGCGGGGGCGGGCGGGCCCGCGTGGCGGTGTGGGGCGGGGGGCCCCGCGGGCGTGGGGGGGACTAATG
>JBBSEE010000698.1:0-2013 GCA_038239995.1 Chloroflexia bacterium
AGCGGCGGTCAATTTTACCTCGGTCTCATCCATACGCTGCTATTATAGCGAACTTACCGGCCTGCCGACAAGCGGGCGCAATGAATTGCGCCCCTACATGGGACGGACAAGGTAGGGGCGTGATAAATCACGCCCAGCCGACTTTGCCACAAGCCTACCAAAGTCGGGGCATCGCTATTGCTATCTTGGTGGGGCAAAAGGTATAATTAGGTATCGGTTTGATGTTCATCTAACGAAAAGGGGTTAGATATGGCCGCGCAATTGGATGTGCTACCAGATAGTGAGCGGATAAAAGTCGAGCCTAAAGTCGCACCGGGCGAGAGCGAGCGAGGGCCGCGCAACAAGTGGGTCATCCTTGCCACCCTTGCGTTCGGCACCTTCATGGCAACGTTGGACAGCAGCATCGTGAACATCGCGCTGCCCACCATCCGTCAGCAGTTGCACGCGGGCGACGCGGTCGAGTGGGTGGTGCTGTCCTACCTGTTGGCGACCACTAGCACCCTGCTGGTGATTGGCCGCTTGTCCGACTTGATTGGGCGGCGGCCCATCTACGTGAGCGGGTTCGCGGTGTTTACCTTTGGGTCGCTGTTGTGCGGCTTGGCATGGGACATTTGGTCGCTGGTGGGCTTCCGCGTGCTGCAAGGTCTGGGCGCGGCGATGCTGTTTGCGATTGCCCCCGCGATTGTGAGCGACACCTTTGGGCCGCGCGAGCGAGGGCGGGCATTGGGCTGGATTGGCACCATCGTGGCGGCGGGGACGAGTATGGGGCCGGTACTGGGCGGATTGCTGCTGGCGGGGTTCGGCTGGCCTGCTATCTTCTTCGTCAACGTGCCAGTCGGCCTTGTCGCCATTTGGCGGGCTTATGTGGTGATACCGGAGGGTGTGCGCGGCCAGCATCATGGGTTCGACATCCCCGGCGCAGTCCTGTTCGTGGTCGGCATCATCGCCGTACTTATCGGGCTGAACTTTGGCCCCGAACCGCAGTATGGCTGGAGCAGTCCAGTGGTGCTGGGTCTACTGGGGGTGGGCGGGGTGCTGATTGCCGTCTTCCTCGGCTGGGAGTTGCGGGCGCGGGAGCCGATGCTGCAACTGTCCATGTTCCGCATCTGGCCTTACGCCGCCGCCCTGTTCGCCGCTTGCCTCGTGTTCACCGCTAATGCCGCCAGCCTGTTCGTGCTACCCTTCTTCTTGCAGCAAGCCTTGCACTACCCCACCGAACAAGCGGGGTTCATCTTGCTGGCGGGGCCGATTGCCCTCAGCATCGCCTCGCCTATTGGCGGCAATCTGTCGGACAGGTTCGGGCCGCGTTGGGTAGCTAGCGGCGGGCTGCTGCTCACTGCGACTGGCTACTTCCTGCTATCGAGGTTGCAGGCGGATTGGTCATGGCACGACGTGGTGTGGCGTACCGCGATGGTCAGCTTCGGCCTCGGCTTGTTCCAGTCACCGAATAGCAGCAGCGCGTTGAATGCCGCCCCCCACAATCAGCGTGGGGTTGCCAGCAGCCTGCTCTCGTTCATGCGTAACCTCGGCTTCGTGGTCGGGGTGGCGATTGGCGCGGCGGTGTGGTACAGCAGCCGCAGCAGCTACGCGGCCAGCCACGCCCTCGACCCCGCCAACGTGGCCGCGCAGGTGGCGGGGATGCAGACCGTCTACCTCGTCATCAGTGGCATCAGCCTCGTCGCCGCCCTCATCTCCGTAGTGCGCGGGCGCATCCAGCGGCCCGCCGAGGTGGTAGACGTGGTCCCCGACACTGCTGAGATTGCCACCGTCGTGGCTGCGGGACACTGAGTGGATTTTAGATTTTGGATTTTAGATTTTGGATTGGACTTATGTGTGGTGACAGTGTGGAGGCATACGCATAATTGTCATCAAGCTGAGAAAAGATGGGGGAGCTACAGGGGTCTGGGGGTAAGCCCCCAGCTGGTGAAGGTAGATGTGGTCGAGTGTGCATATCAATCCCACATGAGGCCTCGCGCCCGTCGCCCGCTTAGTTACAATTGGCCTACCCAACCT
>JBBSEE010000699.1:0-2009 GCA_038239995.1 Chloroflexia bacterium
AGTGATGCTGCCATTGCCGAACATGGGGGTGAGGGCGCGGGCAGCGCGTTCGCGGCGGGCGTTCACGTCCGCCTTCAGGGCCAGCAAATACTCGCCTCGCTCCATCCGCTTCGCCAGCGACACCTCGGCATCGGCACTGAGTAGGGGGACGCGGCCAATCTCGCGCAGGTACATTCGCACCGGGTCGTCAATACTGATGCTATCTAGTTCGATGCTAATGTCCGCTTCGGGGCTGCTGCTGGCCGCCATTTCCGCCTCGATTTGCTCGGCGATTTCGGCGGCAAGGTTGATTTCCGGTTCGGGCGGGGGGATGGGGTCAATGTTGCGGGCAAGGTTGTTGGGCGAGGTGGGCGCAACCGAAAACTCGCCGCGCGGGTCATCTATCACGTCAATGCCGATGTCAATCAGGCGGGCAAAGACCTCGTCTAGCTGCTCCACGTTCATCTCTGGGGCGGGTAGCACGGCAAGGATTTGCTCTTGGGTGAGGTAGCCCTGCTCCAAACCTTTGGTGATGAGGGCGGTGACATCTTCGCGGCGCAACTCATCGAATATGCTGTGGTCGGTGGCGAGTGGGTCGGGTGTAGCGGGTGCGTCCTCCACTTCGTCGGGGTATGGGGTGGGGTTGGCTGGCGATGCGGGCTGGCGTACCAACCGGAGCGGCTTACTGCGGGCGCGGTCCGCGCCATCATCAGTCCACTTCATGCCGTTCGTCATCTGCGTCAAGCTCCTCACTAGATTGCCCGCGTCGAGCCGCAGCGCGGGGTTGGGCGGATTGCCGGAGTGAATACTTGCAGTAATGATATTATATTGCGCTCCGCCTCTGGCTAGAGCTAGTGTTCGACCACTATTGAAAGGCGGCAGACTGTGTATGATATGCTATTATAACCGAATATTGGTCAAAATGTGCAAAATTGCCCAAAAATTGGGGGAAACTCGTGGCCGCCACCCAAATTCGTGCCTGTAGCGGCTCATGGAATCGGTCGGTCGCGGCTGTCGCGGAACACCGGGCTGGCGGGCGGGGCGTAGTTCCGCATTTGGGGCATCCGCTCGTTGACCTCGTTGAGCATCGCAATGTAGGTAGCCTCGTCGCGCTCGTCGTTATTCTGCAAATCCTTGATGATGGTGCCCGCCCGCTTCAGCCACAGGCGGTCGCGTCGTTGTCGCATCCGCTTCACCCGCGCCACCAACTCTTGCTCAAGCTCCCGCCCCATCAACGCCGGTTCGTGGGCGGCCACCTGCAACAGGTGCAGCAAATAGCCACGCAAGGTCGGCTCCAATGCTTGCCGCAATAGCGGGTAGGGTAGGTTGGGGTCATCATCATTTATTATACCCTCCTCGTCAAGAGGGTTATCAACATGGGGCAGGCGGTTGGTGGCTTTGTCCACCCCCGCGTCCTTCGCCAACTGCGCCGCGCTGTAGTTCAGCATCGTGCTGTACAATATCCGGGCCTCGGCCCCGCCAATCTCGGTAATATCCGGCACGAACACATCTTCCACCAGTTCGGGGTAGCGCAGCAGCAGCGACAGCAGCGACTCCTCGACATCCGGTCGCTTGGGGGCGGGGTTGGGTTGGGGTTGGTCGCTGACTCGATAGTCGGCGTGGTCTAGGGTAACTACCTCGCGCCCGCCGCTGCGTCGCACCGTGCTGCGGTAGGCCTGCTCCACGGTCTGGCGCACAGCATCCACATCCACGCCCACCACTTGGGCCAGCCGCTGCATATAGGCGGCCCGCTCCACTGCGTCGCCCACGCTGGCAAGCAGGGGAGCCATCTGCTCGACCGCCTCGCGCTTGCCGCGCGGGGTGGCTAGCTGGTGCTTATCTGGCAGCAGGGCAAGGTAGTGTTCCACCACCGGCTTGGCCGCGGCGATTATTGCCCGCCATTCGTCCACGCTGCGGCGAATCACGTTGTCGGGGTCTTCACCTTGGGGTAGGGTGGCAATCTTGATGCTGGCTTGCAGTTTGTACTCGTAGCCGAGCAGCCCCCGCGCGTTGTAGACGGGGATGGCGAT
>JBBSEE010000700.1:0-2009 GCA_038239995.1 Chloroflexia bacterium
CAATTTACATCACCACCAAAGGTAATTGGTATTAGGTTGTTGCACATCGGAGTTATACTTTGCTAATCATTGCTTTCATCGCGGGGGTCGCGCTCGGCGGGGTGCTGAATCTGGTCATCTATCGCCTGCCTCGCCTCCAACCCCTGCCCGACGTTGCGGCTGGGACAAAGGTCGAGGCTGATGCCGCCTCCCACCCTGCCGCACCTAGTTCCAGCGCGGAGCTAGCCGCTAGTCCAGCACCGCTATCAACCGAACCCACCCCCCCCGAAGCTAACCCCCACCCAGAGCTAGCCGCTAGTCCCGCGCCGCTATCAACCGAACCCACCCTCCCCGAAGCTAATCCTCACCCGGAGCTAGCCACTAGTCCCGCGCCGCTAGTGCCTACTTCCCCTGCCTTTCCCGAAGCTAATAGCGATATGTCCACCGTACCCCCTGTGGTTGCTGCCCTACTCCCCGCCGATGGCAAGCTGCACTGCACCCGCAGCGGTGAGTTGCTGGGCTGGGCGGATAGCGTGCCGCTGCTGGGCTGGGTGTCGCAGGGGGGGCGTTGCCGTCACTGCCACCAGTGGCTGCCTATCTCCTTCCCCCTCGTCGAGCTATGCACCGGCCTCGCCTTCGTCGCCGCTTACATTGACTACGACCTCGCTGCCCGCTTCTACCTCTACGCCGCCTACAGCCTCGTGCTGATAATCGTGATGGTAATAGACTGGCAGCACCACGAGATATACTCGGTCACGCTGCTGGCGGGGGCGGCGGTGGCGATGCTGGGCTGGCTGCTCAACCCGGAGGTAAACATCGGCTCGTCGCTAGTGGGCGCGGCGGTGGGTGGGGGGGTGCTGCTGCTGCTCTACTTCCTTGCCAAGCTACTCTACGGAGGGGAGGAGGAGCCGCTCGCCTTCGGCGATGTGCAACTGGCGGTGATGATGGGGCTGATGCTGGGCTATCCCACGATACTGGGCGCGTTGCTGCTCGGCCCGCTGGTGGCGGGGATAACTGGGCTGGGGTTGGTGCTGGCCCGCCGCAAGTCCATGCACGACTACATCCCCATTGGTGCATCGTTCTGCTTTGCCACCATTGCCGCCCTGCTGCTGCGCGACCAATTGTGGCACGCCCTGCCCGTGGACAACCTTGCCTATTGGCTGGGCACAGTAACAGACAACATTCGCGACTGGTTCGCTAGCCTGATTCAATGAGCGTTGACGCTGCGGTTGCCGGTTTGGTAAAATAGAACTGCATAATGGCGATGAGGCTCGCCGCTAACCGCCTGTACATGGCTGATGGCCTCTACCTGCGCTCACCGCACCCGATGAGCAACGGCGGAGGCGATTCTTATACCCTCTGTCGCGCACTTCTACATCAACAGGGGGTTATAAGCATGGGTAACTTTATCACGATTGGCCTCGGCGCGTTCCTCGGCGCGAACGCCCGTTATATGCTGGGCAGTTGGTTCGCCGCCCGCTACGGCAGCGATTTCCCGTGGGGGACACTGTTTATCAACGTCAGCGGCAGCTTTGCGCTTGGCTTCCTGCTCGCCTTCCTTGAGCAACGGGCAATCGCCAATCCCACCTTTAGGCTGCTGCTGGGCACTGGCTTCCTCGGCGCATACACCACCTTCAGCACCTTCAGTTGGGAGACGCTGGCGTTGGTACAGGATGGCGAGTACGTGCAGGCGGGGCTTAATCTGCTGGGCAGCGTAGGGCTGGGGTTGGTGGGGGTGATACTGGGGGCAGCGGCGGGCCGGTTGCTGGGCAACCTCATCTAGCGTCGCTTATGAGGATGCACGTGGATATGCGCCTCGATGTCCTGCACGGTAATCAACCCCCCATTCGTGGCGACCATCGCTTCAATCTGGGGCAGCAGGCGGGCGATGAGGCCGGGTTCGTCCACGATATATAGCACCACCGGCAGTTGGGGGGTCACGTCCACGAGGTGGCCGGTGTGTATCGCGTGGCTGCTTGCGCTGTAGCCTGCCAGCCCGCGCACTGCGGTCGCCCCCGCCCCCCCCCCCG